>CANKZL010000037.1 GCA_947488385.1 Acidimicrobiaceae bacterium
CAAGAAGCAACTTTTTATCCTCGGCCAATTTGATCAATTGATCACACTCGCTGGCAGTGAGCGCCATCGGCTTTTCAAGAACGACATTGATGTTGCGCTCTAGAGATTCTTTTGCCCAATGAAAGTGACTGTTTGGCGGTGTTGAAACTACAACTAAGTCAAGCAAGCCTGAGTCAAGCATCTCGGTTGCATCGCTGAAGCCAACAAAGTCGGTCGCGAGTTCGCGAGCTGCGGCAATTCGCTCAGGCTTCGTGTCGCATACGGCCGAAAGAACCAAACCGTCTGTATTTTGAACCGCCAAATTATGTTCGTAACCAATCGCCCCGTAGGCAAGCAGGCCAACCCTGATCGGTTTATTGAACATTGTCGTTATAACTCTATTGTGATGACCTTAATATCGCACCGCGCCGACCAAATTGAAACGAGAAAGTGACAGTGTGACACTCGTCGTACGTTGTTACGGAAATGGAACTTGTGAAACCGTTGCAGAGAATTCGCCGTCTGGGGTTTGAACAGTCACTTGTGTGCCTACCGCCGTGTAGTCAATAGCAAGTTGACCAAGCGCAACATTCGTTTCGAGTCGTGGCGACCAAACAGCCGAAGTGACCGAACCAATTTGCTTGCCGTTCACTTTGACTGGCCACGGGTTGCGATTCGCCGGAACTTTTGGTCCGTCAATTCTCAAGCCACACACACGACGATCGATACCCCGCTTGGCAACCGCACGAATCGCATCAAGACCGATCGCTTCGATGTCAGCATCTAGCGAAACATATTGTTCCATCGCTGCTTCGAGCGGTGTATCTGCGCGAGTGATGTCAGAACCATAAGTCATCAAGCCTGCTTCGATGCGCTCGATTAAATTCGGACAACCCGGGCCAATATCAAATTGCTTGCCCGCTTCGGCCAACGCATCATAAAGTTGCAATCCGATTACAGCGTCGTCAACATAAATTTCAAAACCACCTTGGGCGCTCCAGCCACTGCGTGCAACTAAAAACTTATGTCCACGAAATTCGAGATTGTCAAACCTGAAGAACTTCGTCTTGCGAACAGCCTCACCAAAAACGGCAACAACAACATCTTCGGCTTTTGGTCCTTGCACCGCGAGCGGCCAAATCTCTGGCTCAAAAATCTGCACATCAAGCTTCATTCCGAGTGCGATGCCTTGTGCCCATAGCAAAATATCTAGGTCTGAAATCGAAAACCAAAATCGATCTTCAGCGACTCGAATTGCAACTGGGTCGTTAAGCAAAAAACCATCCTGGTCACAAACGGGCGCCAGCGCACATCGACCGATTTCGAGTTTGCGCAAATCACGCACCGTCATTAATTGCGCAAGTCGGGCGGCATCTGGGCCATGCAGTTCAACTTGTCGCTGACAAGAAACATCCCACAGTTGAACTTTGCTGCGGAGGTGAAAATAATCTTCTTCAACCCCACGAATGCGAGTCGGCAACAACATGTGGTTATAAATCGTGTACGCCTGCACGCCAAAATCTTCAACACGACTTGAAAACGGTGTCGAACGAGTGCGACGCGTAATCGCCAATTGTGGCGAGTTTTTTGGCGGCTGAATTGTCGGTGTGTAGATCATCGTCATGGGCCCACCCACTTGATCTGACAAATTTCTGCACTGCGACCTTCGAAGTTCCATACTCTGCCGAACGCACGCACTCGACCTTGTGCCGCCTTGGCCACAACTACTTCTGGGCCCATCCAATATTGCGTGTTAACCACGCTCACCTCTTCGTTTTCGCGAGCGCCACCGATTGGCTCTACAGCACCTTGAATGAACTTGCCAACGCTCAACGAACGCTTCTGACCTTCAGTGACATAACTAATCGGCGAGCGTGATGCACCGAGGTATTCACCAACGAGCAACTTAAATAATCCTGTTGTGCCTCGACTTGCACCAGTGAAAATGTTTTCGATCTTTTCAAACTGCTCATCGGTGGCGCGCTCGTCAATCCATAGAGCGGTTGTCCAGTTGCCGCGCTCCATTTTGCCCGGAATATCGAGCAGCATCGCCACATTCAACCCCGACAAAAACGTCAACCCCGATTTGCCTTTATCGATTCGCACACCCAGCCACGCCTGACAGTAACCCTCTGTCGGCGGGTGCGTGCCAAGCGAAACAACGCACGGGCAAAACACCGTGCAGTTGCAATTCAAAATTAATTCGCCCTCGATCGACCAATTCTCTGTGCCCATAAATTAATTTCCTTTCGCTTTTTAATTTTGTTACGGATTTAAATGATTGTGCGCGCCGTCGACACCAAAAAACTGACTCACAAAAACTGCGATACCCCAAACAATTATCAATACACCAAGCGGCGCGGTTAGCCGACGACCAATCACGGGAAACTTCTCGACTGACATCACTACGGCGCTCAACACCATGAACCAGATATTTGTCAGTCCACCGACGAATGCGAGCAACATCAACGCCCAACAACAGCCAACACAAGTAACACCGTGACGCAGACCCATTTTTAGTCCCCCGCCAACGCCGTCGCGCCAATGACGCAGAAAAAACTGCATCGGCGCGAGACACTCAGATTGACAACGTTGCTTGAGAGACGAAAATTGATACAGGCCAGCAGTTATTAACAAACCGGCGCTCAATGCTTTATTCAAACCTGTGTGCGCATCCAACAAGTTAAGTTCAGCAATTGCCAATTGCATTGACGAAGCAGCAAGCGCGAAGCCAAACCAAACAATCAAATATCCAGAAATAAACGCCCACCAAATCAATTGCGTTGCGTTCTGTGTGACGCTACGCAATGACTGCAAAACTGGCACAGCAGTCGTTGACATCATCACCAAAGTCATCAACACCCACATCAAAAACACATTTGATGGGGCATGCTCGTGCGCAGCGGCACTCATTGATAGATGATGCTGCATCAGCAACCACCAACCACCGCCAACCGACAACATAAATAACGGCCACGGCGAGTTGGCAACTAATTTGCTCTGAGTCATTGCTGATTACTATAGTTATCACTAATGACTGCAGGCAAACCAGCAACAAACAACAACTTGATGCAGTTCGATTCGGTCGCGTTTGCAAACTTGCTGCATATCAAGCGCAACCAATTGGGTTGGTCGACTCGCGAACTCGCCCAACGCGCGAAGATCTCTCAGCCCTACGTTGTCGCCCTAGAGCGGGCTCGTAATTCAAATTCAAAAGTCAGAAAAACTCCGACTCCAACCGTCGATGTCATCGCCCAATTGGCTTATGCGCTCAACATTGACTCGAACACTCTGTTCACTCAGGCAATGAAAATTGCCAGTCGCCATGTTTTGCTGGTTGTTGATGAATCCGCGCCGACACCTTTGAAAATCGTTCAGCAATCATCGATCAACCAACCACAAACTTGGCTTTGCGCGGCGAAGTCTGGCGACATAAGTTTGCGTCGCACAAAATCAAGACACTATAAACCAGCAGATATTGCTCAAGCACTAAACAACGAATTGCAAAATCTGCACAGCAAGATCGCCAATCAAACACTGGGCCTAATTTTCAGCGAAACATCCGAAGCGATGACAGAATTCGACAACCCTCAGGCGGTGCTCAAGTTTGAACACAAGTGGGCAGATGTTGTCGATAAAGCGACAACAGGAGCTGGCGCACAATCTGCTTTCAATATCTGCGTTTACAAAATTGCAGACCTAAAGACTCTTGCCAACCCGACTAAAGCGTTCAACGAACTCGTCGAAGTTCATGACGAACTATGGACTTATACGAACTCAATGCTGGTGCTATCTGACTCATCGTTGACACAAAGTCACCAAACCAAAATCCGTGAGCTCTTAAAAAGTAAGTAACTCTAAAAAGAAAAGAGAAAACAAATGAACACACCGAACACAAGTCGCGCATTTACAGTCGGCAAAACCGACTCAGGTTGGGCACGCAAAATTGTCGACATGCCAATCGACCAACTCGGCGACGGTGATGTGCTAATTCAAGTCGAATACTCGGGCATCAACTTTAAAGATGGGTTGGCAAGCACCGAAGCAGGCCGAATCGCTCGCATTGACCCACTAATTGGCGGCGTCGACCTTGCTGGCAAAGTCGTCGAATCGTCGAACGCAAACTTCAAAGTCGGCTCGAGTGTTATCGCTCACGGTTACGACATCGGCGTTGCTCATCACGGCGGGTTTTCACAATATGCTCGCGTGCAATCTTCATGGCTTGTGCCGATGCCCGCAGGTCTCGACTCACGCACCGCAATGATGATCGGCACGGCTGGCTACACAGCTGCGCTCTCGGTTGACGCACTCGAAAAAGCCGGACTCAAACCAAACACGGGCCCAGTTCTTGTAACAGGCGCAACCGGCGGTGTGGGTTCGGTCGCAGTCGGCATGCTCGCCCTGCGCGGATACGAAGTTGTTGCCAGCACTGGTAAACCAGAAACTGCCGAGTGGCTCAAACAAATCGGTGCAAATGAAATTATCGACCGCGCCGAAACTTCAGCCGAATCGCCCAAGCCACTCGAACGCGAACGCTGGGCAGGCGCAGTCGACTGTGTGGGAGGCGCAACACTTGCCTACATTTTTCGCACCATGAAGTACGGATGCAGCGTCGCTGCGAGTGGGCTCACCGGCGGCACAGGTTTATCCACCACTGTGATGCCATTTATTTTGCGCGGCGTCAACCTGCTCGGCATCGACAGTGTGCAAACACCGATCGAACCGCGCAAAGCAATGTGGCAACGCATCGCCACAGACTTAAAACCCACATGGCTTGAAACACAAAATGTCGAAATCATCGGCCTCAATGATTTGAGCGAGCAACTCGACAAAATCTTGGCTGGCAAAATGCGCGGTCGAGTGTTGGTCAACCCTCATTTATAGGGCCAGTTCAAATTGCGTTATTATCTAACGCATCGCGTCAAACGCTAAAAGGACACGCACCATGGCTACAAAAGTGAATGCTGAACAACTACAAAAAGCCAAATCTGGCAAAGGCTTTATCGCCGCGCTAGATCAGAGCGGCGGCAGTACGCCTAAGGCGCTAAAGCTTTACGGTGTTGAAGAAACTGAATACAACGGTGAAGCCGAAATGTTTGATTTGATTCATGCGATGCGTTCACGCATTATCAGCAGCCCAGTGTTCACCAGTGAGCGAATCTTGGGTGCGATTCTTTTTGAAATGACAATGAATCGCAAAATTGACGGGAAAGGAACTGCTGAGTATCTTTGGCAAAACAAACAGATTTTGCCGTTTCTAAAAATCGACAACGGTTTGGCTGACGATGCCAACGACGCACAAATCATGAAGCCGATTCCAGAATTAGGCACACGCCTTGAAAGCGCAAAGTCGCACGGTGTATTTGGCACAAAAATGCGTTCGGTGATCAAGCTCGCCAACAAAACTGGTGTTGCCGATGTTGTACGTCAGCAGTTTGAAATCGGCAAAGAAATCGTGAGTGCGGGTCTTGTGCCGATTATTGAACCAGAAGTCGATATTAAGAGCCCCGAGAAAAGTGCGGCCGAAGTAATTTTGAAAGCCGAAATTCTGGCTCAACTTGACTCTCTGAATGGCGAGCAAGATGTAATGCTCAAACTAACGTTGCCCAACGAAAGCGGATTTTTTGATGCGCTAGTGAAACATCCGCGAGTAATTCGCGTTGTTGCACTTTCGGGTGGCTACAGTCGCGAAGAAGCCAACAAGCAACTTGCAAGAAATCGTGGCGTCATTGCGAGTTTCTCGCGGGCACTCACCGAAGGCTTGTCAGCCAAGCAAACCGAGTCACAGTTCAACGGCGCGCTTGACGCGGCAATTCAGAGCATTTTTGAGGCTTCAAACACTTAGAGCCTAAAAATAGGCGTTTTACGGGCTAATCGACCGGTTTTTACTGGCTAAAAACCATAAAACTGATAATCCACCAAATTGCACTGACCATCTAATACCTTTGAGGGATATGAAAAAACGTGACCTCATCCAAGCAGTAGCTATCCACGCCGACGTCGACAAGAAGACAGCAACTGCTGTCGTCGAAGGCACAATTGACGTAATCTTGGCCTCAGTTGCCAAAGGTGACGTCGTGAACATTTCGGGCTTTGCGAAATTCGCAAAGAAGTACCGACCAGCACGCATGGCGCGTAACCCGGCTACAGGCGAACAAGTTCATGTCAAGGCAAAGACTGTTGCCAAGATCACTGCATTGAAGGGCTTCAAAGACATCGCACTCGGTGTTGCAAAAGCACCAAAAATCATTACAGTGCGCAAACCTGTTGCTCCTGCAAAGCCAGCAGCAAAAAAACCAGCCGCTAAAAAGAAGCGCTAGTTAAAGTCCGACACTGTCGGACTAATTGCTAAACCCGCACGTGCGGGTCGGCGCATGCCCCGAAATTATGGGCGGGTTTTTGGTGACTCGGTTTTTCTCGGGTCGCTAATTACAACGCCGTCAAGCACTTTGTCGATTGCCTTCAAGGTGTCGGCATCAAGAACCACGCCAGCAGCCTTGACATTGTCGTCGAGTTGCTCGGGTCGGGTTGCGCCAACAATCGCTGAAGCCACGTTCTTATTTTGCAACGTCCAGGCGATTGACATTTGCGCCATCGTGATGCCGGCTTTTTCAGCTATTGGTTTTAGTTGTTGCACACGAGTCAAAACATCATCATTGAGCCAGCGTGCAATAAAGTTTTTGCCGCTCAGTTCATCGGTTGCGCGTGAACCAGCCGGTGGCGGTTGACCTGGCAAATACTTGCCGCTCAAAACACCTTGCGCCATCGGCGACCACACAATTTGCGACATGCCGGCATCTTGCGAAGCTGGAATAACTTCTTGTTCAATCACGCGCCACAACATTGAATATTGCGGCTGATTCGAGATGAATGGAACTTTTAATTCGCGCGCGAGTGCCGCACCGCGAGTGATCTGGTCTGCATCCCATTCTGAGACACCTATATATAGGGCCTTGCCTTGTCGCACGATGTCGGCAAATGCAAGCATCGTCTCTTCGAGCGGAGTCTCAACATCGAAGCGATGCGCCTGATACAGATCTACGTGGTCGAGATTCATGCGTTTGAGCGATCCGTGGATTGAATCCATAATGTGCTTGCGCGACAAACCGCGATCGTTGACGCCCGCACCAGTCGGCCAATAGA
>CANKZL010000038.1 GCA_947488385.1 Acidimicrobiaceae bacterium
CGTCTTGTAGAGGTAATCGACGAACTTGAAAAAGTAGGCAACCCCACGTTGGCTTTTTTGGCCAGTGGTTGGGAAGGCATCAAAGTTCGACTAACAGCCAAAGCACACACGGCCGAAGAGGCGGTTCAACTGATTGATGTTTGGGACGCCAAGGTGCGGGCCAAAGTTGGGGATCTTGTCTTCGGTGTTGATCAGCAGACGATGGAATCTGTTTTGTTCGACATCTTGCGTGAAAAGAAATTGACACTTGGAGTTGCCGAGTCGGTGACCGGCGGTTTGGTTGCTGGTCGTCTGACCGCAGTTGTCGGTGCAAGCGATGTCTTTCGTGGTGGAATTGTCAGTTATGCAAGTGATGTGAAGTTTGATGTTTTGGGTGTGACACCTGGGCCAGTTGTGAGTGAAACTGCAGCAAAAGAAATGGCCGTCGGAGTTCGCAAAGCACTTGGCAGCGACATTGGTCTTTCATTGACAGGTGTTGCCGGACCAGCAGAACAAGACGGTGTAAAAGTTGGCACAGTTTGTGTTGGCATCGCATTTTCGGATGGCACAACGAAATCTACGACTTTTCATTTACCAATTGGTCGCGAACAAATGCGTCAACTCTCTGTGATAACTGCGCTGAATTTCTTAAGAAATCAATTGCAATAACGCAAGGTAGACTTAAGACATCGCTACACCCGAGTAGCGAAAAGAAAAGTTCTTAGGCATTTTGTGGCAAACATCTTGATTATTGGTGCCGGCGGGGTCGGTGGCGGTATGGCCTCAATCGCTGAGACTCGCAGTTTCTTTGACTCTTTCGTTTTGGCGGATATCAATTCTGGCCGAGGTGATGAAATCATCGCCAAACTTGAACAGCCAGGCCGTTTCTCTTCGGCTCAAGTCGACGCCCGCAGCAAAGCCGACATTGTCGCTCTTGCACAACGCGTAAAGGCAGACGTGATTGTCAATGCCTGCGACCCACGATTAAACGAACCAATTTTTGAAGCTGCTTTCGAAGCAGGTTGCACGTATCTAGACATGGCGATGAACTTGAGCAAGCCACACCCGACAAATCCGTATGAAGAAGTCGGAGAGCCGCTCGGCAAAGATCAAATTTCTGCAGATGATCGGTGGAAAGAAAAAGGACTACTTGCGCTCGTAGGTATGGGAGTCGAGCCAGGTTTGAGCAATGTGTTCGCACGTTATGCATCTGATCATTTGTTTGACACGATCGACGAAATTGGCGTGCGAGACGGTTCAAATCTTTCGATTGATGGTTTAGATTTTGCGCCGACGTTTTCAATTTGGACGACCATTGAAGAAACTTTGAATCCTCCAATCGTGTGGGAGAAGAAACGTGGCTTGTTCACGACCGACTGTTTTAGTGAGCCTGAGATCTTTCATTTTCCAGCAGGAATTGGCGCATATGAGTGTGTGAATGTTGAGCACGAAGAAGTGATCATGATTCCACGCGAGATTGATTGCAACCGCGTGACTTTCAAATACAGCCTCGGCGCCGAGTTCATTGACTGGTTGAAGACTTTTGCCTATTTGGGTCTGGACAGCAACGACAAAATTCGGGTTGGAGATGTTTCTGTTTCACCGCGTGACGTGTTGGCTGCAGTTTTGCCGAATCCGGCGAAGTTGGGCCATTTGATGCATGGTCGAACTTGTGCAGGAACATGGGTTAAAGGCACTTACGACGGTGCACCTCGCGAGGTCTATCTGTATCACGTTGCTGATAATGAAACGACAATGCGTGACTGGGGTTCACAAGCTGTGTTGTGGCAGACGGCGATGTGTCCAGTTGTTGCACTCGAATTGCTGGCCAACGGAAGTTGGAAGGGGACCGGAGTGCGCGGACCTGAAGCATTTGATGCCGTGCCGTTTTTGAATCTTCTTGGTGAGTACAACACACACCACGGAATCATGGAGATGGGTCCTGGTTTGTGGCCGAGTCCAAAGCCAACAGGTCAGCCGGGTTGGGACCGTCCAGTCAAACGCGCAGTCTTGCCTGGGGCTTAGAGCTTTTATTTTCCGGCAAGAATTTTTATAACAGGCGCAAACTTTTCGACGTCTTCTCCGCCAACTATCACGTAAGAAAAACCCCATTGTTCGCGTCGTACGAGAAGATCTTCGGCGATTTTTGCAGGTGGTCCAAGAATCGCGAACGGTGAATTCGCAACCAACGAAGGATCAACCTTGAGCATGTTTGCCGTGCCTTCGATGGCCTCTTGGGCGCTATCGCGAATGTTGACAAGAAACGTGCGAATATTCAGCTCGATATCTGGTAAACGTGCACCCGCATTTGCCGTGATGATGTCGATTTTTTCTTGAACAGCTTCAGCACTCATGTCTTTAATCGTTTCACCATTTACTACGCCGTCTTTGAGTGACGGGTTGATTCCGACGATGTCGGCCAGCTGAGCAGCCAATTTAAGAACACGTGGGCCGCCCCCACCAATCAAAATTGGAGGGCAAGGTTTTTGCACTGGTAGCGGTGTCGCTGTGTAGTCGGTGATTGTGTAGTGCTTGCCTGAGAATGAAAACTTTTCGCCCGTCATCGCTCGTTTAATTATTTCGAGACCTTCCAAGAATCTGTCAATGCGCACGCCGGGGCGGTCGTACTGCATGCCGGCTTGTTCGTAATCGGTGGCCATCCATCCTGCACCGATACCGATTTCGAGGCGACCATCTGAAAGCAGATCGAGTGTTGCAAGCTCTTTTGCCAAAACGACTGGATGTTTATAGTCGTTGTCCCAGACCAAAGCACCAATACGCAAATTTTTTGTAACACTTGCTGCCGCCATCAACGCGGGCACGGGTGCGAGTTGATCAGTGAAATGATCGGGCATCGTCAGCGAGCTGTAGCCGTGGTTCTCGGCAGTCTTGGCTAGTTCAGTCCACTCTTTTTGTGAGCCTGCTTTGCTGGCTTGAATGCCAAATCTGAATGGTCGGATTTTTATTGGTGAACTCGTCATAGACGGAGATTAGTCGTTTCGTGAGTCGTGCGTCACCCTGAAGCCTTGGCACTAACAAAGACAGAGAGTTTCTTGGCAAGTAGATTAGAAGGGACGTGAGTGATTTTTTTCGCGCAATAACAAACAACTTGCGGGCACAATGGCAAACTTTCGCCCGAATTGGAGTTGTCGCCTTGGCAGGTTCGCTGTTCATCGCCGCGACTATCACGGCGATTGCACCACGTGTCTGGGGGGTTTTAAATGCCCACACGCAAGTGCCGCCAAGCTTGACGAATTTCTCTGGACTTGCTCAAAGAAGCACGGTATTTGACGCCACCGGAAAGCAGATTGGCTCATACCAACTTGAGAACAGTCAAGTTATGAGCATTGACAACGTTCCGCCAGACGTGGTGTCGGCGATTCTTGCGCTTGAAGACAACGAGTTTGAACGACATAAAGGCGTGAACTTGCGTGCATTTACCCGCGCGATCTTGTCAAACTCGCGCGGTGGCGCAAAGCAGGGTGCGAGCACGATCACGATGCAGGTTGTAAAAAATGAGTTCTTGGCTGGTCTTGAACGCGATGGGCGTTACAAAGTTTTGCAAGCACGGTATGCGACGATGCTTGAAAAAGAAGTCCCCAAGAAAAAGATTCTTGAGCGCTACTTGAACACTATTTATTTGGGCAACAACACTTACGGAATACAAGCCGCCGCCGAAGTTTATTTTGGCAAAGATGTGCGCGAGTTGACATTGTTGGACGGCGCGTTTTTGGCAGGGCTGATTCAAGCACCGTCAAACTACGACCCGATTCAACACCCAGATACTTCGCGTGCGCGTTACCTGGAAGTGTTAGACCGACTTGTTGACACTGGTTTGTTGACTGAGCAAGAGCGCATCGAGATCGGCGATAAGCCAGCGATTCCGGAAGTAATCAATAAAAAGTCTCAGCGAGATGTTTCACGAACATATTTCACTGAAGAAGTCAAAGATTATCTGTTGAACAATTCAGATATTTTGGGCACTACATACGCGCAGCGATACAACACGCTGTTTCGTGGTGGAGTCAAGGTTTTTACGACTTTGGATTCTGCGGCTCAACTTGCAGCCGAGCAATCTGTACGAGATCAGCTGCCTGCAAATAAAGCCGGCATCGCCGCGGCAATGGTTTCGCTTGATGTAAAAACTGGCGCTGTTCGGGCAATGGTCGGTGGGCCAGGTTTCGTGGCGGGTCAGAGCGAAGTGAATCTGGCGCTGCGTCGTCGGCAAACGGGGTCGAGCGTTAAGTTCTTCATCCTTGCTGCAGCATTGCAGGCGGGTGTGCAACCCGAAGACCTGATTGATGGCACGTTGCCTTGCACTCTTTCTAACCCTGGCAATCTTGATGAGCCCTTTGAAATCACCAAAGGTGTGAGTCAACCCACGGCGTCTTTGCGACTGATGACTTGGTTGTCGATCAACTGTGCATATGCAAAGCTTTCGCAAATTGTTGGTCTCGAGCGTGTGGTCGAGACGATGTATCGCATGGCATCTTCGCAGTGGTTAAGTAAGGAGACGTTCACTATTCAGCCGTACGCCAGCCTTGCAACTGGTGCGAACGAGTTGAGTCCGATGGATATGGCTGCAGGTGCGCAAACTCTTGCAAACTCGGGTGTTCACGTTGAGCCATACATGATCGAGAGAATTGAAGATTCGCGCGGGACTGTGCTGTATCAATATCAAAGTCCAACTATTGAGCAGACTTTGCCTGCTGAAACGGCAAATGCGGCGGCCGATGTTATGCGTGGAGTTATTCAAAGTGGAACAGCACGCCGCACACCTCTTGAAGACAGCCGACCAGCGGCAGGTAAAACCGGAACACAAGACAACAACACCAACGCTTGGTTTGTTGGCTTTACGCCGCAATACGCCACGGCAGTTTGGGTTGGTGACCCAAAGGGTTACACCAAAATGACAAAACGAAATGTGCCCGAGTTTGCAAGTGTGATTGGCGATCGGGGAGGTGTTCAAGGTGCAATGTTCCCGGCGATGATTTGGAAGTCGTATATGGATGAAGTGCATCGAGGTCTAGAAGTTCTGGACTTTGCAGCGCCACCGGCGCCGACGCGCGCACCGTTGCGGTTGTACCTGCCAGGTGTTGAGTGTCCGGCAAGAATTGTTTCAGGAACGATCCCGGCGCCCAAGCCTGAGGGCAAAGTAACCACAACGACGCTTGCTGGAGAAACGGCAGTTGCCAATACTGTTGTGATCAACGTGCTTAGTCCTGGGACGACAATCTTGCCAACAGACTTGAATCCGTATTCTCCTGTGCCGACCATAGAGCAGGGCCTCTACTTCTTTGAATGTTCAAAACCGTTGCCAAACTATGTGCAGACAACAATCGGCACACCGTAGTGGGTTTACTTCAACCGCTATTGCAGCTTCAGCGAGTTGATACCGCGTTGTTACAACTAGCACACCACCAATCGAGCCTTGCTGAGCGCACGTCTTTGGCTGCAGCAAAAGCTGGGCTTGTCGCAACTCAAGGCAAGCACAATAAATTGCTCACCGAATTAAAGGCCGTCAAAGAAGATGTAGTCGCGTTAGAAGCTGCCAACAAAAAGTGTGAGATGGCAATTCAAAAGTATTCTCAGCAATTAAAGACTGTTATCGCACCCCGAGAGGCAGAAGCCCTGCAACACGAGATAGAAACTATGCGCGTTGAACGCAGCGGTAACGACGACAAAGAGCTTGCATTGCTTGAAAAATCTGAGAATATTGAAAGCCAAATTTCAGAGTTGGCAGAGCAAATAGATTCTCAGCAGGCGAGTGTTGAGCAAGCAACTCTGGCGCTTAATTCGGCGTTAACTACATGTGAAGCAGACAAGCAAAAACTTGATGCCCAGCGTTCGCAAGTCGCCAGCGAGATTGACCCAAAGCTGATCAAACTTTACGATGTGAAACGAAACAAGCGAACAACTCCAGCCGTGGCTGACTTGCACGGTACGAAGTGTCAGTCTTGTCATCTAGACCTCTCTGTTGTCGAACTCTCAGCTTTAAAAAAAGTCAGTGCTGAAGAGTTTGCCGAGTGCCCGAACTGCGACTGCTATTTGGTGATTTAGTCAGCAATGCTGTTCTGGTTTATCGCGACTTCGATCTGGGCCGTATGGTTCGTATTTCGTGACCCAAAATTTGATTATCGCATTTTGGCAATCTCGGCAGTTCTGCCTGATCTCTTTGACGGCATACGCGGCTCAGTCGGCCCATTTCATAGTGTGGCGACGAGCATTGCTGTTTTGTTTTTGATCATGATTGCGACTGCTGGTCGAAAACCTATTCGGCAACGACTTTTGGCAATTCCCATCGGAATGTTTATGCATTTGATTTTTGACGGCGCATTTTCTGATTCGAAAACTTTCTGGTGGCCGTTCACCGGTGTTTCATTCAGCGATAAATTGCTGCCTTCGGTCGAACGTGGCCCGTGGAATCTGCCACTTGAAGTTATTGGCATCATCGGATGCTTAATTGGTTGGCGTTACTTTGCGCTCCGCGACAAAACTAGGCGACAGGCTTTTTTGAAAACTGGCTCGTTGCGCAAGAGTTAGTTGCAAGCAATTTCTGAATATTTCACTGTCTAGGTGTCGGTGAAGATAAAAACAGTGAGCCGGTCTATAAGCGGGATTTTGTAGCACCAGCAGTTTCCTGCTGACACCGACGACCATCCATCTATGCGGCCTACCCGAGGGCTGCTCGAAAGCAAACGGACAGTTCATACCCTCTGCATGGCCTTGCTTCAAGTGACGTACCAAGCCGCAGTTGTTGCCAACCACGCTGGTGCGCTCTTACCGCACCGTTTCATCCTTACCTGTTTCAAGAATCTTGCGACCCTTGATCATCGGCGGTTTATTTTCTGTTGCACGAGATGTCAGGTTTCCCCGACCTGGCTTTCACCAGCACTTTGTCCTGCGAAGTCCCGACTTTCCTCAATGTTGCGATGCAAGCACCACAGCACTGCGGTCGACCGACCGACTCACCGTTGGTATCAGTGTATTAGCGAGTTTTGAGGGTCAGCAAGACACGCCGTCATAGACAAGCGAGTTCAAACTTGGGGTTTCAAGTAAAAGCGTTGAGCGTGTGCCGTCTGCTTTTGGAGCCCCAACTACAAGTTGAATGTTGCCGAGCGAACCAAA
>CANKZL010000039.1 GCA_947488385.1 Acidimicrobiaceae bacterium
ATCGCCAGCGAAAAAGAAGTGATACGCCTTGGTCACGGGGCCGGAGATATGAAGCAACTTGAACCAGATGCAATTGAACGCGGTATCTCTTCTCTCAAAAGAATGCGCGAGATCGCTGAAGTACATAGCGCCGAATTGCGAGCGGTCGCGACAAGCGCCGTTCGAGAAGCGAAAAATCGAAATGAATTCTTAAAGCGTGCACGAAAAGAAGCTGGAGTCAATCTTGAAATAATTTCAGGAATTGAAGAAGCCAGACTCATTCACCTCGGGGCCAAATATGCCGTTGCCGTTGGAGAGCAGCCGATGTTGCTTTGCGACATCGGGGGCGGCTCAACCGAAATAGTCATCGCCGTCGGTGATGAAATCTTGCTTTCAAGAAGTTTCAAACTCGGGGCGGTCCGTCTGACCGACAGATTTTTTAGCACTGACGCCTTGCATCCGAGTGCAGTCAGCAGTTGTCGCAAGTTCGTTCGCTCAATGCTTGCGACCATAAAGCCGGAGGTAGCCGAACTGGGTTTTGAGGTGGCTGTTGGTTCTTCTGGAACGGTCGAAGCGTTAGCCAAGTTGATTCAGCAACTCAACAAACAGCCCGAACCCAAGTCTTTCAATCGATACGAGTTCAGTACAGATGACATTACAAAAGTGCTCGATTTACTTGCCGACGTACCAACTGTTAAAGAGCGTCAAAAGGCCTTTGGCCTTGACTCCTCTCGGGCTGACATCATTTTGGCTGGAGCTGTGATTTTAGAATCTATTGCACTCTCATTTGGCGCAACAAAATTCATTTATTCCGACTATGCGCTGCGTGAGGGTGTCTTGTTTGACACGCTCGCCCGTGAAAACTTGCTGAATCATCCCGAAGATGTTGACCCCGCTCTGCACAGCGTCAGACAACTAGCCGATCGTTGCGACGATCGTCCCGAGCATTCTGCACACGTCGCAAAGATTGCGACATCGTTATTCGACGGATTACAGAAAAAACTTAAATTGCCTGCTCAGTCTCGAAGATTTCTCGAGGCAGCAGCATTACTAGCCAATGTGGGTGTCGTTGTTTCGCACTCAAAACATCACCTTCACTCTTATTATGTGATCAGAAATTCTGAGCTAGTCGGACTAACAGATAGAGAAATCGAGTTGATTGCTCTAATCGCCCGATACCACCGTAAAAGTGCACCAAAACAGTCGCACCCCGAATTCGCTCAACTTGACGAATCTGACCAACGACTTGTGCGGTCACTTGCAGCAATTTTGCGCATCGCAATCGGCCTTGACCGAACCCAAGATGGTCGAGTTAAGTCGGTGACTGTGCGATCAGAAGACGAGCAGTTTCTAATCTTTGCCAAGGCTCCGGCAAAAGCCGATTTAGAACTTAATCTTTATGCAGCCAACGAGCGACGAAGTTTGTTGGCAGAAATCTTAGAAACAAAAGTAAAAGTTCTACCGCTCAAGTAAACGCGTGTTTGCTCGTCGTGACGACGAGAGCGCTTGTCAATTACTTGGTGTCAGGTTTTGGAGTCTGATCTTTTTGCGAATCAGAGAGACCCTCAGCGAGACCCTTTTTGAGTTCGCTTTGAGCCTTACCGAGGTTGCGGGCGATTTTCGGCAAACGAGATCCACCAAAAAGAACAACAACAAGCAAAACGATGATCCAGATTTCAGGTCCGTTGAACATACGCCAACTCTAGCATCACCACCCAAAAATGCGCTAAGCAAGTACCCATGCTTGAATGCGTAATTAACATCAGCGAGGGCCGCAAGCTCGACGCCATTGACGAAATTAAGAAAGCCATCGGCTCAGACGTGCTGGACATCCACAGCGATTTTCATCATCATCGAAGCGTGTTCACTCTTGCCGGCACTACTGCCTCTCGAAGACTCGCCGAGCTCAGCTCACAACGTTTTGATCTTCGCGAACATGTCGGCGTTCATCCACGCATCGGGATCATTGACGTCGTGCCGTTTGTTCCACTTGAGATGTCGACGATCGAGCAAGCAATTGATGCACGAAATGAATTTGCCGAATTTGCAGCCAGCGAACTCGGAATTCCAAGTTTTGTTTATGGACCTGAAAGAGATCTGCCAGAAATTCGTAAGCGGGCTTTCATTGATCTCTCCCCTGACTTTGGACCGAAAACCGCTCACCCAACTTCTGGTGCGATCTGTGTCGGGGCGCGACAAATTTTGGTCGCCTATAACGTCTGGCTCAAGAACGCGACTATTGAAGATGGCCGAAGAATTGCCCGAGAAATTCGCAGCCCACAAGTGCGCACATTAGGTCTGCAATTAGGCAGTGAAATTCAGGTCAGTATGAACCTGATTAGCCCCGACGAGGTTGGTCCTGACTTTGTCTTTGATGAGATCGCTAAACGCGCCGAAATTTCTCGTGCCGAATTGGTCGGCCTTGCGCCAGCCAGAGTCCTTGCTCAAATACAAAAAACGCGCTGGACTGAACTCGATTTAAGCAAGGAAAAAACAATCGAATGGTGTCTGGCGACGCGCAACCGCGCAATTCAAAACTTAGATTAATGAACGCGCTTAAGCGCTGACGATATTGCGATTGCTTTGGGCGCGTTGGCGACGCAAACGACGACGCTCTCTTTCAGAAAGACCGCCCCAGATACCAAACTTTTCGCCATTTTCAAGTGCATATTCAAGACAATCGTTTTTCACAACGCAACCACGGCAAACTTCTTTGGCTTCGCGGGTTGATGCGCCACGCTCTGGGAAGAAAAGATCTGGATCTACACCAAGGCAATTTGCCTGGTCTTGCCATGCCCGGTCAGAGCTCACCGGTATGTGCATGCGATCTTCCAATTTAAAACCTCCCGAATAAACCGATTATCAACGCCAGGCGCCCACAACCGTGTAACTACAACGGTGTCATTCTGCCAAAGATTTACAAAAAATGCAAATACTGGTTAGCTCGCCCGACGGGACCCTCCGAGTCGGGAAAGTTGACGCTTGTGTTCGATGAAGTCGACGAGCAGATATTCGCCCAAATTTTCTGGACTGGTGAAGAATGCACGACCCTTGTTTATTGCTGTCAACTGCTCAATAAATGTCTGTAAAGCGTGCGATGCATCAAGCATAAAAGTGTTAATTCGTATGCCTTCGCGGGTTGCACGCATAACTTCACCAAGTGTTGCTTCAATCGTCTCGCGCACGGGTGGATAGTTGAAAAATACGTCACCAGATTTTGAGATGTGAGCCGTTGGTTCACCGTCGGTGATCATGATTATTTGCTTCGTGCCGCTCTGCCGCGACAGCATGTCGCGGGCCAACATAAAGCCATGTTGCATGTTGGTGCCATAGACAAAATCCCAAGAAACTTCGGGCAATTGCTGCGGTTTTAGGGCCCTTGCGGTCTCGCTGAAACCGACGATTCCGAGAAAGTCGCGCGGATATTGCGAACTCATAAGTGAGTGCAACGCCATCGCAACTTTTTTTGCTGGTAAAAAGTAGTCGCGCATCGGCATAGAAAGTGAAAGGTCAAGCATCAAAACAGTTGATGAGCGTGTCAAGTGTTCTGTTTGTTCGATCTCAAAGTCTTCGGCGCTCAACTTGATCGGGATACTCGAGCCGTCACGCTTCAGCGCATTGCGCAAAGTTTGCTGAAGATCAAGTTGAAACGGATCACCATATTCGTATGGCTTGGTGTCGTAAGTTCTTTCATGTCCGACACCAATTCGCTCGACTTGGTGTTGACCAAGACGATCTTTGTCAAGTGCGCCGAACACATCTCGAAGGGCTTTTTCGCCAATCTTGCGTAAACCGCGAGGAGTCATCTCGAGCTTGCCCTCGGTTTGCTCGATCAGCCCCGCTTCTTTGAGTTTTTTTGTAATCTCAGCCATTTTTTGAAGCGATTGTGCAACATCTTCGCCAAGCAACTCACTTACGCGATCTAAGTCTGCTTCAGCCAACGCAGACGGCGAAGATGCATTGCGCAACAAGTTGTCGAGTTGTTCAAGATCTCCAAGTTCTTGCATTGAGCGCATCGCTTCGGCAAACCCCATCGGATCTTGACCCGTGAATTCTTGCTTTGAGCCCCAACCCTGCTGAGGAAACAAGCCCTGCAGTTTCTCTGCCAACTCGCTCATTTGCCAGCGCAGATCCATGTCTTCAAGCAACTTTTCACTCAACTGGCGCATCTGGTCGCGCTGCTCAGGAGTCATTGAGTTAAGCATCGCCTGCGCATTAGCCATGCGCTTGGCCATGATCTCTAACAACTCATCAAGTGTTTTGGGGTTCTCAGGGAAGAAGTCGCCAAAATTCTCCATGAACTTTTCGAACTCGGGATCTTGCCCTTGTTCACGTTTGTTGAGCATCTCGTTTAGCGCAGACATCATGTCTTTTGTTCGTTGCATATCTTCTGGTGTCATCTGATCAACAGCGCCTGTGACTTGATCTAAATATTGCTGCATCAATTGTTGCTTGAGTTTTTCAAGTAACGCATCAAATCGTTGTCGAGCCTGCTGCGACTGAAAGTCGTAGTGTTCGAGTTCGTCTATCTTTCCTGCGAGATCATCAGGCAACATGTCAAGCCGAAAGTTTCTTTGATCGGCGGCTTCTTTAGCAATTTCGCTTCGGCGCTCATCGCCCGACTTTTGAGCATCTCTTAGCGCGTCCGTGATCGCATGTCGCTCTTCGTCCACGAGATCATTCAATTCGTCAGCGATTTCTTTATAAACGCCGCCCAGGTCACCACGGTCTTTGATTTCATTTTTTTTGTCGCGCAACTTCTTCATCATTTCGCGAAGCCCCATCATCTGCTCGCCTCGATCATTGCGCATTCCGTCTTGCATCATTCGACGTAGTGCCGCGTTCACGTCGCCGTGATGTACCAAATCGTCAGTCAATTCATCAATCAAACTCTGCGCGTCAAAGTCAAAACCGCGCTGCGTTCCATCCCAACGCGAATAGTTAAAACGGCTTGGCATAAGCGCACCCTAGTAGCACCAGCCGTAGACTGCTAAGTGAAATGCGCTTCCCACGAACCTTTATTTTCGTAGATCTTTCGGGTTTTACGAACTTCACCGAAACGAACGGCGATCGCCGGGCGACAAAATTGCTCGCCGAATTTCGTGCCGTGGCTCGCGCAGTTGCATCTGAGCGAGGTGTCCGAATCGACAAGTATCTTGGCGATGGTCTGATGGCTGTCGCGGTTGAACAAGTTGACGGCATCACTTTTGCTCTAGAGCTTGCGCGTCGTGCCGAAACGGTCTGTGCCCCTCTCAAATTGCGAATGGGTATCGATACTGGTGACACCATGTTGTTCGAGGGCGACGACTACATCGGAAGCGCACCAAACTTAGCGGCCAGACTTTGTGACGAATCTGCTGACATCGGAGTACTCATTCCATCTGAGCACATTGACGAACTGCCAGAAGGTGTTTCTGCCAGCCCTCATGGCGCACTTAAATTACACGGATTCAAAAATCCTGTTGAAGTTTCAGTTCTAACGGGTCGACCAGTCATCGCCGAACGCAATGACACCAGCGAACTTTGGACTCGACAACCGTTTCTAAATTAGTCAGCGAATTTCAGCCAACTTTGGCGCGGTAAATCGCTTTACCAGCAGTGGCGTCTTTGTTCAGACGCTTTGAAAGGTGAAGCCCCTCAAGTACGAACTCAATCGCACTGGCCAAAACCGCAGCCGACTCGTCACCATCGACCAAATCAGTCACCACCCCGCGAAGGCCTGGCATCGTCTTGAGCAGAGCGACGTAATCTGCCGACGAAATATCTTCTCCGGTTTGCACGACTTTGCCTTCGACGAATTCTTCAGTGACTAGACGAAATTTCTCAGGCGAAATTCGTTGTTTTGCAACTTGTAGAACCGCGCCACGCACCAGTTGGTCAAAAACCTGACCTTCTCGTGAATCGTCAATCACATCTATTTCAATTTTTCCGGCAGTGGATGCGGCTAGGGCATCTAGATCGCAGACTCGCGGAGCAACTTCTTGCTCTTTGGCTTTTAAAGCCCGACGCATCGCGTTTGCACACATCAACTCTTGATTACTCGTCGTCAATCGCACGCTAACGCCACTGCGCTGATTGATTTTTGTGCTCGCGCGAGCGAGATGACTTACCGTGGCAATGATTTCTTCCATAAAACTAGGAATTCGCACGTTCACATTGCCCACACTCGCATTGCGAGATTCTTGACGCACAACTGCAATCTCGGTCGAAATCTCAAGTGGATAGTGGGTACGAATCTGGCTTCCGAATCGATCTTTAAGCGGAGTGATTATGCGTCCACGATTGGTGTAGTCGTCGGGGTTTGCTGAGGCCACCAGCATGATGTCAAGCGGTAATCGAATTTTGTAACCACGAATTTGAATGTCGCGCTCTTCAAGCACGTTGAGCAGACCAACTTGAATTCGTTCTGAAAGGTCAGGCAACTCGTTGATCGCGAAAATTCCACGGTTGCACCGCGGAACCAAGCCGTAGTGCAGCGTCAACTCGTCACTTAAATAACGACCCTCGGCAACTTTGATCGGGTCGACTTCACCGATCAAGTCGGCAATCGATGTATCGGGTGTTGCCAACTTTTCTCCGTAACGCAACGACCTATGAACCCAATCAATCGGAGTTGCGTCACCATTTGTGGCAACAAGTTCACGAGCTAGACGCGAAACCGGTGCATACGGATCGTCATTAATTTCGCTGCCGGCGACAATCGGCATCCATTCATCTAAGAGTTCGACGAGTGACCGGATGATTCGTGTCTTTGCCTGACCTCGCTCACCCAAAAAAACAATGTCGTGCCCGGCAAGAAGTGCATTTTCGAGTTGAGGCATAACGGTCTCTTCATAACCCAACACACCTGCAAAGAGTTCTTGGTCAGACTTGATGCGCATAACTGTGTTGACGCGAATCTCTTCTTTAACACTCTGCGACTTCCAGCCTGAATTTCGAAGTTCACCTAACGTCTTGGCCAAATTTGATGGCACTTTTATTTCGGTCATGGCTCTGACGATAGTTGCCAACCGCAGTTATCTACTAGCCCAAAGACCTACTTCGAATTCTTGGTTGTTGAAGCTTTGGACTG
>CANKZL010000040.1 GCA_947488385.1 Acidimicrobiaceae bacterium
GCCAACTTTTTCAAGTTCGGCTACCCGTTTGGCTGAAGTTTGAAAATCAGAAATGTAGTTGATCATCATTGAAAGCTTCATAACACTTCTTTCTTCGAGCTTTGCTCGGGCTTTGTTAATTTACTTGACGCGAACGACCAACCCAGTATGGCTCACGCAATACTTTTTTAAGAATCTTGCCGCTTGGGTTGCGTGGTAATGAATCCACCCAGTCGACAGACTTTGGCGTCTTAAACCCAGCCAAGCGCTCGCGAGCAAAAGAAATAATTTCTTGTTCGGTAACTTGCGTGTCTGGTTTGCGTACAACTAGCGCCATCGGCACTTCGCCCCATTTGTCATCTGGCACACCAATAACGGCCACATCTGCAATCGCTGGGTGAGCCATTAAAGCATTTTCAATCTCAGCTGGGTAAACATTTTCGCCACCAGACACAATCATGTCTTTAACTCGGTCAAAAATATAGACGTAACCGTCTTTGTCAAAGTATCCGGCGTCACCAGATCTAAACCAAGCACCCTTAACAATCGCCTTGGCTGTCTCTTCGGGCATCTTCCAATAGCCCTTCATAATTTGACGCGAACGAATCCAAATTTCGCCAACTTCACCATTCGGCATGTCTTTGCCTGTGTCTGAGTCGACGATCCGCAATTCAATTCCGGTAAACGGCTTGCCACACGAACGCAGACGACCTTTGTTCGCAGAACTCAGGTCGTGGTCTTCTGGCCCAAGCACGGTGACGACGCCAGTCGTCTCAGTCAAACCATAAACCTGCATGAACGGACATTTAAACGCCTTGATCGCACCCTCAAGAACTGCTTCTGAGATCGGCGACGCACCGTAGGCAATCAACTCGAGGCTCGAGAAATCTGTCGTGCCTATGTTCGGCATCGCTAATGCGAATTGCAACAGCACAGGCACTGCGAATGCATGAGTGATGCGATGCTTCTCGATAAGTGACAACATCGCTGAAGGATCAACGTCGCGCATGATGATCGACTTTGCGCCTGCATATTGACCCGCCGTCGCCCAACCTCCGCCACCGATGTGAAACAGAGGCATTGCAACGAGATTGACAGTTTTTTCTGACATTCCCCAAACATCACGGGCTGCTGGCAACAACGCAAAGAAGTTGTCGTTGGTCAGCATTACCCCTTTTGGTCGACCAGTCGTGCCACTTGAATACAACTGAAATGCAATATCACTTGGCTTGGTCGGCACCTTTGGATCAACCGCCGACTGCGCACTGACCCAACGCTCATAATCGTTATGACTTGGGTGGCCACCGATGACGATGATTGTCTTCACATTCTCGAGGTCGTTGACGATCGCATCCAAGATTGCGACGAACTCTTGCCCCACGATCAAGACTTCTGCCTCAGAGTCATTGACGATGTAGGCAACTTCTGGTGCGGCAAGTCGCCAGTTGACGTCGACACTCACAGCGTTAAGTAACGAGCAGCCATAGAACACTTCGAAGTGCTCGATGCCGTTTTTATCTAAAAATGCAACGCGATCTTGCGGCTTAACACCAGCGCGACGCAAACCTTGCGCCACTTGCGCTGAGCGCGACAAAAGTTGTGCCCAAGTTAATGTGCGGTCACCCAAAACAAGAGAGACTGCGTTCGGCTGTTTACGCGCATTATCGCGAACGATGCTGGCGACGTCGCCAACTTTCAAGCCTGGTGCCGACTTTTTAGCGACTTTCCTTTTCGCGGTTTTCTTTTTTGCGCTTCTTTTCGCGCTCTTTTTCGCGACTTTCTTCTTGCCGGATTTTTTCACGCTTTTCTTCGCGGTTTTCTTCTTTACAGACTTCTTTTTGCGAGCTTTTTTAACGCTCTTCTTGGCGCTTTTCTTTGCGCGTTTCTTCGCACTTTTTTTCGGTGCTTTCTTGCTTTTTGATTTTTTGCGTGATGCCATTCGCCTAAGGTAGTGCGCCAACCTGCCACAATGCAATAGCGTGAAAATTACAAGAAATAAAGTGCAATCCACCGACGGCGTGGCGTTATCAGTTTTTCGATACACCCCAGAACCTGTCGACTCATTAATGAAGCCGCAAAATCAAACCGAACTGTTGTTTTCTCACGCCAACGGTTTTCACGGTCGCTGTTTTGACCCAGTTATTGAAGATCTGGTTTCCGACTACAACTGCACATCTTTTGACTACCGCGGCCACGGTGATTCGTCATTTCCTGAAGGCCTGCAAGTGCACTGGTCTCAATATGGTCAAGACGCAATTTCAGTAGCCAAAGCACTGAACACATCACTTATCGCAATCGGTCACTCGATGGGTGGCGCGGCACTGGTCATGGCCGCACTGCAAGAACCCGAGCTATTTCGCGCACTAATTATTTACGAGCCAATTATCTTTCCCGCCGAGGTACAACAAGCAACCTCTAATAGAAGTGGACCAAGTCCGCTCGTTGAAGGTGCTCGTCGGCGAAGAAAGACTTTTGCATCACGCGAGGAGGCTTTTGCAAATTATGCGTCCAAACCTCCCATGAATGTTTTTGACCCTCGAGCATTAAATGCATACGTCGACCACGGCTTTCGTGATTTGAACGATTCAATAACTCTGAAGTGTTCGCCCGAACATGAGGCTCGCAACTTTGAAATGGGCACTGATCATGACACTTCAAGCCAACTTAAAAATCTGCAAGTGCCAACATGGGTTGTCAGTGGCGCACAACAACCAGCCCAACCATCGGGCCTTGCAGCACAGATTGCAAATCAAATACCTAATGCAACGTTCATCGAATGGTCAGACCTTGGCCACTTTGGACCGATGCAACAACCCAGTCGACTCGCGACGTTGATTCGCGAAGTTGATGATCTCGCATAGTTGAACACCCAATGCCTAGATTGTCAATGAGATGACAACGACTTACCCGACACCCGTGACGCTTTCGCCTTCACGTATTAGTACATTTCGATCTTGCCCGTTGCAATTTCGGTTTGCGTCGATCGAAAAACTTCCACAGCCACCGCAAATACATTTGGTCAAAGGCAACTTTGTTCACCGTGTACTCGAACTTTTGCTTGGCAACGAACCCGAACATCGCACCGTTGAAGCCGCGCGCAAAGCATTTGATGAAACGCGTGCCGAATACGAACCGAGTGCTCGATTCAAAGCACTTGGCCTCAGCCCTGATGCGAGTGAAGCATTCTTCAAAGATTCGCGCGAACTAGTCAACGGTTACTACCGAATGGAGAATCCGCGTAATGCAAAAATAATTGGTCTCGAATTGCGCCTTGACTCTGACTTCGGCAAGTTCAAACTTGGCGGCATCATCGATCGACTCGAGTACAACGAAAAAAATGAATTAGTCGTTAGCGACTATAAGACTGGCAAAGTTCCAGACGCACGGTTCGGCGCCAACAAAATGGACAATATGCACATTTACGCCTCGCTGTGTCTGCGTGAGCGTGGCGAACTGCCAAAGCGCCTGCGCCTGATGTATCTCAAGTCGAGCACGCCAATCGAAGTTGAAGTCACCGCCGAGTCGAATGCTGCGTGTGAGGCTGCGGCGATACAGACATTCGAAAAGATCGAGACGTCATGTGAATCCGGCATTTTTGCAACCAAAAAATCTGGGCTATGCAATTTCTGCGCCTACAAACAGTGGTGCCCAGAATTTGGTGGCGACGACTCGCTCGCCAAGATTGAAGCACCGAGAATTTATCCAACTTTTGAGCGCGACTAACTTCAGCCAATGAACCATCCAAAGCCCTCGCGCTTCACTGTGCTCGACGCGAAACTTGATCGATTGCTTGAACCAACTCGTAACTTCAAACCCACCATTTGGCTGTTCACAGCAGCAACAGCCCTGGGCGACTTCGGCATTTTGTGGCATGTCATTGGCATCGTTCGCGCAGTTGCCGATACTTCGCGTGTCAAACAAGCACTAATTCTTTCGGCTCTGATGGGTGTCGAGAGCCTGCTTTTAAATCAAGGCATAAAACCATTTTTCAAGCGCGAACGTCCGACTGTCAAAGGCGACTCGCGATTCAAGATTCGCAAGCCTCGTACTTCGAGTTTTCCTAGCGGGCATGCGAGTTCGGCATTCTTCGCAGCAGTCGTATTAACAGGTTGGTCAACTGGGCCGACCATTGCGCTGTGGTTCGGTTTGGCGACCGTTGTCGCGCTCAGTCGAGTTGCGGTTCGCATTCATCACGCCAGCGATATCTTTGCCGGCGCACTCATCGGCACACTCATGGGCCTTCTCGCCCGCTTGGCTATTTCACTTTTTTAAGTTCGCAATGCGAACTGAAAATTTAGGCTTCTGGAGTTACGGCTACAGCGCTCGCAGTGAGCAACGACCGCACGTCTAACAACAAGTCGGCAACTTCACCAGTTGAAACAAGCTCACGCTGCAACATTTCGCGAAGCGCTTTGTCGATGACACTGAGGGCTTCGCCGATTACTGCTGTCTCGCGTGAATCTGTCATCTGATCTACCTTTCGATTGATTGAAGATTTATCAACTGCTTTTCGTTATGGCGAAGGCTAGTGCGCTCACCACACCAGACAACGTCATTGGCCAAAATCATGCCACACGGATGTCACACGGTTGTTGCTACTACCTCACCGAATGGCGACGACACAGACCTTGTGCGTAACATCACAATATGGAACTCGTCGGCAAAAACACTGTTGTGACAGGCGCCGCTAACGGCATCGGCAAAGCCGTCGCGCAAGAGTTTCACAAGCAAGGTGCACGAGTCGTGCTCGCCGACCGAGATAAAAATCTTTTGGACGAACTTGCCGCCGAACTAAACACCCAGCGCCCTGATTCGGCTCTCGCCTTTGCATGTGATTTATCCACAGAGCAAGCCAATGCCGATCTTGTTGCCGCATCAAAAAAGTTTTTAGGGTTTATCGACTTGTTTCACGCCAACGCTGGCGTCGCAATGGGCACCGACCTCACCAGTTCTGAGCGCGAATGGAACACATCGTTTGACATCAATGTTCATGCTCACCGCTGGGCTGTCAAATATTTAATTGATGACTGGCTTGCCGCAGGGCACGGCTATTTTGTCAGCACTGCTTCTGCTGCGGGTTTACTTACCGCAATTGGCTCGGCACCATACTCGCTGACAAAGCATGCGGCGCTTTCGTTTGCCGAATGGCTATCAATCACCTACGGCAACCGCGGCTTGCGCGTGAGTTGCTTGTGTCCTCAAGGCGTGAATACAAATATGTTGCGGCGCTCAGACGAGGTGACCTCACCAGACAACGGAAACGTAGTTAGAGCATCTGGTGCAGTACTTGAGCCCGAGCAAGTTGCAAAAATAGTTGCCGATTGTGTGCGCAACGAAACTTTTCTGATACTTCCCCATCCCGAAGTTGCCCAATTTGTCGCCAAAAAAGCAACTGAGCACGAGCGGTGGCTTGCGGGCATGCGCAAACTTCAACTTCGCACTTTGGGCGTTTGAAAACTTCGTGAGTTTCGAAAACCGTCAACAAGCGCAACTAGTTTCAAGTCAGGCAATTGACGAATATCAAAACAACGGCGTTGTCTTGTTACGAAATGTAGTAAGTCGACACATGATCGATGAACTCTCAATCGCGCTCGAAGAAAACATGAAATCGCCGGGCATTTGGGCCAACGAATATGCCGCCAACTCGCAACAAGGCAGATTCTTCGATGATTATGTCAACTGGTCGCGCTTCGATGCATACAAGACGAATGCACTCGAGGGTGTGTTGCCACAAATTGCCCTGGCATTGATGCGCAAAGACACCGGACATTTCTTTCATGAACACGTATTGGTCAAAGAGCCTGGCAATAACCAAGTCACGCCGTGGCACAACGACGAACCGTATTACGGCATCGACTCGTATAACAACGTCAGCTTGTGGGTGCCACTTGATCCGATTCCCGAAAAAATTGCGCTTCGGGCAATAACTGGCAGCCACAAGTGGAATAAAAAATTTATTCCAAGAAAATTCAAAGACCAAACGCCTTATGTGCTTAATGCTGATAGTTACGAACCACTGCCCGACTCAGATCTTCTCGACCGATCAAGTGAAATAAATAGTTTTCCGGCGATGCCCGGCGACATTGTTGCATTTCACTTTCGAACTTTGCACAGTGCCCCTGCAACGACATCTCATGATGGCCGTCGACGGGTCGTGAGCTTTCGCTACACAGACAGCGCCGCGCAATGGGCCACGCGACCTTGGAAGACATCTCCGCCACTCGAAGCGCTTTCACTGCAACCCGGTGATCTCTTAACCGACGATCGCTTTCCAGTTATCAGAAGAAATTAAGAATTAAAACTCGCCAGCGTTGAAGCTAATTCGCGCCACTGCGCACTTGGTAGCGAACCGAACTCACTCGGCAAAACCTGAACACTCACGTGTGAAGCGCCGGCATCAAAGTGATCGTTGATGCGCTTGACAATTGTTTCTAGAGTTCCCCATGCGACGATTGCATCTACCATTTTGTCGCTTGGCAACTTGTCGGCACCACAAATCTCTTCGTCTGTCCAACCAAGTCGCTTTAAATTGTTCGCATAGTTTGGCAATCGGTTGTATGTCGCCATGTGTTTGCGCGCAGTTTCGCGTGCCGATGTGGCATTCGTATCAAACACGACTGCAATTTCAGGTGCCAACAGGGCTTCAGGTCCGAGTGCTTCGCGCGCCAGCACCGTGTGTTCAACTGGCACGAAGTACGGATGCGCGCCTAAACCGCGTTGAGCAGAAAGTTTCAACATCTTTGGCCCGAGCGCGGCCAAAACTCGACGTGGTGGCGTTGTTGGTTGCGCTGCAAAAAACACCGCGTTGTCCATTGCGTCGAGATACTCGACCATCGCTGAATACGGCTTTTCGTAGGTGCTTTGATGAACTTTTTCTGCCAAGTGTTGATGACTCGCACCAATACCCAGCAAGAATCTGTCACCGAATTTTTCGGTAAGTGTCTTCCAGCCGGCAGCCATTGTCGTCGCGCTACGCGCATGCATCGACGCGATTCCGGTTGCCATGGTCAACTTTTTGGTCGCCGAAAGCAACAACCCGCATGAAGCAAAAGGTTCACGAC
>CANKZL010000041.1 GCA_947488385.1 Acidimicrobiaceae bacterium
ATCAAATAGCTTTCGGCCATCGAAGGATCATCGCCGTCATACAACACACTTACGATCATGCCGATGCTGACGGTGCCATCTTTAGATGGTTCGATTATCTCAACATTTTCGAGGATTGATTCAAGTTGGCGAATGCGGCCTTCCATGTGACCGTGTTCGTCTTTTGCTGCGTGGTAATCGCCGTTCTCTTTTAAGTCGCCGTGTTCGCGAGCACGCGCAATTTTCTCGGCCGCCACGATGCGACCGCGTGTCGTCAGGTCGGCATGTTCGTCACGTAACCGTTCAAAGGTTTTGCGGGAGAGTTTGTGGATCATTACCCCGAAAATGCTATCTAGATGGCGCCAAGTTGCTAGCCGTTAATGCCTCGTGTTTGCGCCGTACGATTGAGGCATGGTTTCGCAAAAAACAAACAACAAGTCGGGTGACTCTGCGGGTAGTCATCGCGTCGCGGTGATCGGTGGTGACGGCATTGGTCCAGAAGTTGTGGCCGAGGCGTTAAAAGTTGTTTCTGCTTCGGGTGTGAAACTCTCAACAACAAATTTTGACCTGGGTGGTGCGCGATATTTGCGAGACGGCGAAGTGCTGTCTGACTCGACTCTTGACGAATTGCGAAAGTTTGATGCGATTCTGCTTGGCGCAGTCGGCACACCGGGAGTTCCGCCGGGTGTTATCGAGCGTGGCTTGTTGCTCAAGATGCGCTTTGAGTTAGACCTATATATAAATCGTCGTCCGTTTTTGGGCACGGCACCCGGGCACACAAAGCCGCATGACTTTGTTGTGATTCGCGAAAACACCGAAGGACCATACGTTGGCGAAGGCGGTGTGTTGCGTCGCGGTACTGAACACGAAGTTGCAACACAAGGCAGTGTGAATACGGCAAGAGGCGTCGAGCGATGTGTGCGTTATGCATTTGAACTCGCGCGAACTCGCAATCGCAAACACTTGACACTGGTACACAAGACAAATGTTCTTACTTTTGCCGGCGACTTGTGGCAGCGCACGTTTGATCGTGTTGCTACCGAGTTCTCAGATGTCGCTACGGCATACAACCATGTTGATGCTGCGTGCATTTATTTCGTTCAAGACCCGCATCGCTATGACGTGATCGTCACCGACAATTTGTTCGGCGATATTCTCACCGACTTGGGTGGTGCAGTGTCTGGCGGCATTGGTGTTGCATCGTCTGCAAACTTGAATCCGACTCGCAGCGGGCCTTCGATGTTCGAACCGGTGCATGGCTCGGCGCCAGATATTGCGGGCAAAGGTGTCGCTAATCCAGTTGCAGCGATTTTGTCGGCAGCGCACATGCTCGAGTTTCTTGGTGAGACCAATGGCGCACAAGCACTGCGAAGTGCCTGTGTTGAACCTGTTTCGGGCTCAACGATTGCGGTCGGCGATGAAATCGCCCGACGTGTCAAAGCCAGTATTTAAATACTCGCTAGTAGCATTATTTAGAAGTCTTTAGGAGAAAAAATGCCAATTACAACTACGCCAAAAATTTGGATGAATGGTTCGCTCGTCAATTGGGACGACGCCAAAGTGCACGTTTTGACTCACACTTTGCATTACGGCACTGGCGTCTTCGAAGGTATTCGCGCCTATGAAACCAAAGACGGCCCGGCTGTCTTTCGCTTGACCGACCACATGAAGCGTCTGCACAACAGCGCAAAAATTGTTGGCATGGAATTGCCATATTCAGTCGAAGAACTTGTTGACGCAGTCAAGCAAACCGTGAAGTCGACGGGGTTGCCATCTTGTTACATTCGGCCACTTGCTTATTACGGCTATGGCGAAATGGGTCTCAACACGTTGCCGTGCAAAGTCGACGTGGCGATCGCATGTTGGCCATGGGGTGCGTACCTTGGCGACGATGCAGTGCAAAAAGGTGTGCGCATGAAGATCTCTTCATGGACACGTCACGACCACAACACGATGCCACCCGCAGCAAAAACAGTTGGTAACTACGTCAACTCGTCACTTGCGAAAGTAGAAGCTCTTAAAGCGGGTTACGACGAGGCGATCATGCTTTCGCCAAATGGTTTGGTTGCCGAATGCACGGGCGAAAATATTTTTTGTGTGCGCAACGGCGTGATTATGACGCCGCCGCTTTCTGCAGGCGCCCTTGAAGGCATCACTCAGTCGAGCGTCACAAAAATCGCTCGTGACTTGGGTTTTGAAATTCGTGTCGAGAATATCGCTCGAAGCGATCTCTATATTGCCGACGAAATTTTCGTTTGCGGAACCGCGGCTGAAGTTGGCTCTGTCAATTCGGTGGATGAGCGCACCATCCCATGTCCTGGTCCGATGACAAAAGCAATTGCGGCAACATATGCAAAAGCAGTGCGAGGGCAAGACGATCGTTACAAGCAATGGTGTGAGTTAGCCAAATAACTTATGTCTGATGCACGCGAACTTGTCGAGGTTTTCGATACAACCTTGCGCGACGGCATGCAGGTCGAAGGTGTTTCGGCGAGTGTTCAAGACAAGCTTCGAATCGCTGAGCAACTTGATTTTCTCGGTGTTCACTACATTGAGGGCGGCTGGCCCGGTGCGAACCCAAAAGATATCGAGTTCTTTTCTCGTGCCCGAACTGAGCTAAAACTTAAGACTTCGACGCTTGTCGCATTTGGTTCAACTCGTCGTCCATTAGGCAAAGTTGACGACGACGCAACATTGCGCAATCTGATTGAAGCCGAAACGAAGGCAGTTTGCATCGTTGCCAAGTGTTCGGCGTATCACGTAGAGCAGGCATTGCAGACAACGCTTGATGAGGGCGTGGCAATGGTCAGTGACTCGGTCAAATACCTTGTGGCTAACGAGCGACGTGTGCTCGTCGACATGGAGCACTTCTTCGATGGCTACAAGCACAACGCAGAATATTCACTGCGCGTGCTTGAAGCGGCCGTAATCAACGGCGCGACACATCTCGTTCTCTGCGACACAAATGGCGGATCATTGCCGAGCGAAGTTGAAAAGATTGTCGCTGATGTTCGTCGCCACATGGGTAACGATGTCGTGATCGGCATTCACTGTCATGACGACACAGGTTGCGCTGTTGCTAACTCACTTGCAGCCGTGGCCAGTGGTGCTCGTCATGTGCAAGGCACGCTAAACGGTTTGGGCGAGCGCACAGGTAACACAAACTTGACGACGGTCATTCCGAACTTGCAATTAAAACTTGGCTACAAGTGTTTGCCAGAAGGTCATCTTGAGCGTCTCACGCAGGTCAGCAACCACGTTGCCGAAGTTTTGAATCGTCCGATGAATCCGCAAGCACCATATGTCGGCGTCTCTGCGTTTGCGCACAAAGCAGGCTTGCATGTCTCAGCGATTGCTCGTGCAAAAGACGCCTACGAACATGTTTCGCCAGAACTCGTTGGCAACGGCACACGCTTTTTGGTTTCAGAGATGGCCGGTCGCGCAACGATCACGATGAAGGCACAAGAACTTGGCATCAATTTAGACGGTCAGGCAATCGGTCAAGTAATTGACGATCTCAAGCGTCTCGAGTTTGAGGGCTATCACTTTGAAGCCGCCGATGCGTCCCTCGAGTTGCTGATGCGTCGCGCCGCTGGTTGGAGTCAATCATTTTTCAAAGTCGAGTCGATGCGCGTGATCACCGATGAAGCCGCCTCTGGAGTATTCACCACAGAGGCCACGGTCAAAGTTTGGGTTGGAGAATCGCGAAACGTTTGCACATCTGAAGGCAATGGCCCCGTTAATGCAATTGATACTGCTTTGCGCGAAGCGTTGCGCGCGAGTTATCCGCAACTAGAGCGTGTGCACTTGACCGACTATAAAGTTCGAATTCTTGACTCAGGTTCAGCAACTGGCGCGGTGACTCGCGTTTTGATTGACGCCACCGATGGCGAGCGAACATGGACAACAATCGGTGTTTCGGCGAACATAATTGAAGCCTCATGGCGCGCACTCGAAGAGTCGCTCGTGTTCGGTCTTTTGCATTTGCAATCTTGATTTCGCGATAAATGTTCTAGGCTGGTCGCGTTATGGCAGCACCAAAGTTCACGCCGATTGATCCGACGGATCGTCCAAGAAGCTACTCATCGCCAGATCACATTCCCTCTCCGTGGCGCAACGATCGCCCGGCTGCAATCAAGACACGTCAGCCGACAGGGTTGAAACTTGGTCATCAAGGACCAGACCAGGGTTATGCATTGAAACTTGCCGAAGGTCTGCGTGACTCAATCGTCTTACAACAAGGCGAGTCAGCAGATGATGCGATTCGCGGCGTGCTCGCAATCGCACTGCGTCGTGCTTCTCGATTTGGTCGCGCTCCAGTGATTCATGATTTGACAATTGCATTTGGCATCTGGGGGTGGATGTTGCTTGACCCACCAGCAGATCTGGTCGCGCGACGCAAAACACTTTTTACTGGTTTGGGTGACGCCGCTCATCACTATTCAGAGTTGCGCGAACTTGTTGACATGGTGCCTGAGAGCACGATGTTGATGACGCCAGAACAAGTTCGCACAGGTATGCCCGGTAGTTGGCGTGCATTGACTGGCGCTTAAGCGCCTAATTTTCAGTCGTCGATCGCGTGTTTTTGTAAGTCTTTAAGCGACACGAATTCAAGTGTCAAAGTGTGCGTTGAGCGCAATTTAACTTTTGGCGCCTTGCCAGCTTCGAAGGCTTCTTGCCAACGTTGCGCACAGAGGCACCATTGGTCACCAGGCTTGAGACCCGAAAAACCATATTGAGGCATTGGTGTCGAAAGATCGTTGCCGACTGATTTTGAGTATTCAAGAAACTCAGCAGTCATCACCGCGCAGACGGTGTGAATGCCCGTGTCGTCGCCACCAGTTTCGCAACATCCTGTTCGGTAGTAGCCCGTGATTGGATCAAAACTGCAAGGTTCAATCGGCTCACCGAAAACATTTGTCTGTTGGCCAATTGTCATGAGGTCAAACTCTTTAGTTGATTGTTACGCCGACGAGTCGACCAATTATGTAGGTAACGCCAACTGCCAAGAGCATGATTGCAACTTGACGAGCCGCGCTCGAAATTTTTGAACGTTCAGCTTGTTGGCCGATCACGTATCCGGCGATTGATGCAGCGATTATTGCGACAATCACTGACGAATATTTTGCTGCGCTTCCGCTGGCAAATATCCAAGGCAGAACTGGCAACATCGCGCCGGCTAAAAACGTGATCAGTGAGATGAGTCCGATTTGAAACGGGTTCGGCAAGTTGCCAGCGTCAAGACCGAATTCTTCTCGCGCATGCACGATGACGGCACGTTCGGGGTCGCGCATAACTTCTCGTGCCGACGCAGCGGCCTGTTCACGCGACATTCCGTGTTGGCGATACATCGCTGCGAGTTCAGAAGTCTCGGCTTCAGGGTGAATTTTGAGTTCGCGAAGTTCAAGTGCCATCTCGCGCTCGACGAGTTCGTTTTGAGCGCTAATTGAAACCCATTCACCAGCGGCCATGCTGGCTGCACCGGCGACGGCCGCTGCGATACCAGCAAGGCGAACCACACTTGCGTCAACACCGCCCGCAGCAAAACCAATAATCAAAGAAACGTTAGAAACTAAACCGTCACTGAAACCGAAAACACCGGCACGTGCCGATCCACCTGCGAGTGCTCGGTGATCTGGGTGACCTTCGTGTTCTAAAGATTTCTTTGCCATGCATTCAACGATAGTTGTGTCTCGGTCAACTACGCCCACCGAGATAGCCTTAAGACGAATGGCACAGTCACCGCGATATCGATTTGCGCCATCACCTACGGGCTATTTTCACGTCGGTGGCGCACGAACTGCGCTTTACAACTGGATTCTTGCGCTACAGACCAATGGTGTGTTCGTTTTGCGTGTTGAAGACACAGACGATTCAAGAAATAATCCGCAGTGGACGCAGGGCATTCTTGACGCACTCGCATGGTTGGGCATCGACGGTCATGATTCACACTTTGAAGGCCCATATTTTCAGTCGGCAAATGCGGCTTTGCACGTCGCGGCAGCAGAAAAACTCTTCGAACAGGGCAAGGCTTATTACTGCGATTTGTCGACCGAAGATATTCAGAAGCGGGCAAAGGAAACTGGCAAACAGGGCTACGACGGCTATTCGCGCGATCGTGGTCTTGGACCTGGGGCTGGTCACGTGTTGCGATTTCGTGTGCCAGAGGGTTCGACGATTGTCGAAGACCAAGTTCGAGGCAAAGTTGAATTTGATAACGCAACGATCGAAGACTTTGTTTTGTTGCGCAGCAATGGTTCGCCAGTTTTCTTGATCGCAAACGTAGTTGACGATATAAATCAGGCGATCACGCACGTTGTTCGCGCAGAAGAGCACCTTCCAAATGCGCCAAAACAACAGATGATTTGGCAGGCTCTAGGTGTCACGCCACCGAGTTGGGCCCACGTGCCAGTTTTGGTCAACGAACAGCGCAAGAAACTTTCAAAACGTCGTGACAAAGTGGCTGTCGAGCAATATCGCGAAGAGGGTGTACTTGCTGACGCGATGAAAAACTATTTGATGACATTGGGTTGGGCGCCGACTGGCGACACAGAGATAGTGCCATTTGAAAAAATAGTTGCCGAATTTTCACTCAGCAGCGTGAATCATTCGCCAGCATTTTTTGACATTATAAAGTTGCAGTCGTTTAATGCCGATTACATTCGCGCGATGTCGTTGGGTGACTTCATTGCGGCATGTGAACCGTGGCTTCTTGGCGAGAAGGCGCCGTGGTCTGCCGCAACTTACGACGCCAAAGTCTTCGCCGAAATTGCGTCATTAATTCAGACTCGCGTGCAACTACTGCAAGAAGTGCCGAGCATGGTTGATTTCTTGTTTTGTGATTTGCCGACAATTGATGATGCTGCCTTTACTAAAGCGTTCGCACCAGAGTGGGCGAGCGCAACATTGATCGAAATTCGCGATGCTTTCAAGACATGCGAGTTCACACCTGATGC
>CANKZL010000042.1 GCA_947488385.1 Acidimicrobiaceae bacterium
TCTTTAAATCAGGCGACGTCAAACTAACCCAAAGGTAGAATTTGAAGGTGGTTACACGACGCGCAAACATTCTTGGACTCGGACTAATCGGTGGTTCGTTGGCTCTAGCGCTCAAGAAGAATGGTTTCTCGGTTTCCGGTAGTGATGCCAATAGTGAGACCGAAAAACTAGCTCTTGAGCGTGAGATAATTTCAGCGATCGGTATTGACTCAGATGCTGAAATTAGTTTTGTTGCAACACCTGTTACCGCAATACCGGCTCAAGTTCAACTTGCACTCAAGAAAACAAAAGGCATCGTGTCTGATGTTGGCGGAGTCAAAGCATCAGTAGTTGAGGCGATTAGTGACCCGCGTTTTGTTGGTGGTCACCCGATGGCAGGCAGCGAACTTGCAGGTTTAGACGGCGCCGACGAGTCACTTTTCGAGGGAGCGGTTTGGGTTTTGACTCCATCTGGTGTGTCGTCAGACGAGACTTTCGAAAAGTTAGCCAAAATAATTGGATCCCTTGGTGCCGAGATTGTCGTGCTTGATGCGCAACGTCACGATCGTCTCGTTGCGGTGGTAAGTCATCTGCCGCACTTGACTGCCGCCACGCTGATGGGTTTGGCACAAGTTACAGCAGAAGAACATGTTGCAGTACTGCGACTCGCTGCTGGCGGCTTTCGTGACATGACACGTGTTGCGTCAGGTCAACCCCAAATTTGGATCGACATTTGTCGTGAGAATCGTGCAGCGATATTAGATGCGCTCGACGGCATGATCGCCGGGCTCTCAGAGATGCGAAAAATAGTCGACCAGCAGAGCGACAAAGAGCTTCTGAGTCGATTGTCGGCTGCACGAAATGCGCGCGCAAATCTGCCAGGTCGCGTTCATGAACTTATGGATGTTTGTGAAGTACGTGTACCAATACCAGACAGATCGGGTGCGGCTGCAGAAATCTTTACCTTGGCCGCCGACTTGGGTGTCAACATCGCCAACTTTGAAGTTTCACACTCAGTTGAAGGTGACCGCGGAATATTGGTTCTAATTATTGACAAGGCGAGTGCCGAGATGTTTCGCGGGGGTCTGATGGCGCGTAAGTTTCGTCCAAGTATTCAAACTGTCGCGTGACCCAAGTGAATAGTGGGCGAGTAGTCACAGTTCCAGGTTCAAAGTCAATTTCAAATCGTGCCTTGGTCTGTGCCGCTTTGGCTGATTCAGATTCAGTTGTTTCGAACTGTGCGCCTGGCGATGACACGGAGGCAATGACTACTGCGCTGATAAAACTCGGTGTAAAAGTTTCGCGAAATGACGACACAGTTTCTGTTTCGGGGCGTCTTGATTTAAATGATTCGACCAATTTGAGTCTTGATGCCAAATTGGCAGGCACGACGTCGAGATTTCTCACCGCACTGTGCGCGCTACGTAACGGCACGGCAACCATTGATGGCTCAGAGCCACTGCGTAAGCGACCAATGGCGGGGTTGCATGATGCATTACGTCAACTCGGGGCATCTGTTGTGTCACGTGGCCAAGCCGGTTGTCTGCCTGTTGAAGTTGTGCGAGGCGCTAGTTGGGGTGCGCAAATCGAAGTTGACGCAAGTATGTCGAGCCAGTTCACGAGTGCTCTGATGATGATTGCGCCGTACTTTCCTCGTGGATTAGAAATTGAACTTAAAGAAAATGTCGTATCTCGTGGCTATATCGAGATGACTATTGGCGTGATGCGTGCATTCGGCGCGCAAACCGATATTTCAGACAACAAAATCTGGATAGCCCCGGGGCAATACACCGGTATGAGTTACCAAGTTGAGCCAGATGCGTCGTCAGCTTCGTATCCATTGGCTGCCGTGGCGATTAGCGGCGGGCAAGTGACGATCGCTGGCCTTTCGCGAAATAGTTTGCAGTCTGATGTTGCCTTTGCTGATTTGCTTGCTCAGATGGGTTGCAAAGTCTCGCAAAGTAGCGCCGGGTTGCAGGTGTCTCGTGACAGTAATCAAAAACTTAACGGAATCACAGTCGACATGAGCCAAATCAGTGACTGTGTGCCGACGCTCGCTGTTGTCGCCCTATTTGCACAATCACCAACAGTCATAACTGGCGTTGAATTTATTCGGGCCAAAGAAAGTGACCGCATTGGTGATCTTGCGGGAGAGTTGCGTAAATTAGGGGCAAACATAAAAGAAACGCAAGATGGCATGGTCATATCTCCTAGCTCGTTGAGTGCCGCCAGTTTGGCAACTCACCATGACCATCGTTTGGCGATGGCTTTTGGGCTGCTGTCTCGAGGTCTGCCAGGGCTCGTTATTCAAAACCCCGAAGTTGTATCGAAGAGTTGGCCAGATTATTTTGACGCACTCAAAACGTTTTATTTTTAGTCAATTTCGCGATTTCGTTTAGAGAAAATCGCCCCGTAGACCCGCCATGTTCTATAATCTGTTTTTACCTAAACAAGGGGAGTTAGAACTTTGACACAGGCACGCGAAATCATGACATGGGAGTCTTTCGGTGTTGCAAGTCGTGAGTTAGCGGTGAAAGTTGCGCAAGATGGCTATGAGCCAGACATCATTCTGGCAATTGCACGAGGTGGGTTGATGGCAGCCGGTGCTCTGGGTTATGCGCTCTCAGTAAAGAACACATACACGCTTAATGTCGAGTTTTATACGGGCGTCGATGAGCGTTTGCCGATTCCAATTGTTCTGCCGCCAGTGCCAAATCTTGTAGATCTAAAAGACTCGAGAATCTTGATTGTCGACGATGTTGCCGATACTGGCCACACTTTGAAACTGGTCAATGATTTTTGCCATGGTCAAGTTAAAGAATCACGAATAGCGGTGCTTTACGAAAAGCCACACTCAATCGTTAAGTGTGAATATGTCTGGAAAATGACAGATGAGTGGATCAATTTTCCGTGGAGCGACAAAGATCCGGTAGCCAAGCGCGAATTCAACGTTCGAGACGCCTGAGTAAATAGCGCGCTTATTGCGCGAGAATAGTGGTCGCGGCGTTTTTACCGCTCGCACCCCAAACACCAGCACCTGGAAACGTGGCTGCTCCCGTAAGAAACAAACCGTCGATTGGTGTGCGGTAGCGAGTCAGTTCGGGTTGTGAGTTGAGCAAGGCGGCCAATGGTCCGCCAGCGAAACTTGTGGCATGTCCTTTTGGCAAGTAAAAGTCAGTTTCATAGTTTGCTGGTGTTACGCAACGCCAGTCGGCGATCGAATCAATGAAACCGGGTTCGACGATTTCGGCGTATTTATCGAGCCAACGCTTTGGCTCGGCGTTTGAAGTCCAACCATTTTTGAATGAGAACGGTGTGAAGAGCGCTTCAAGACTAAAGACATGGTCAGTTTTATTCGTCATTGATGGATCAAGAATTGACGGAAGATTGACAAGCAACGCGGGTTGCTCAAGAATTTCACCGCGCGGGATCATCTCGAAGCCCTGATGTAATTGCTCAGTTGATGGACTGACCACAAGCGTTGCAGCGAGTGGGTCGACACCATGGCGATCGAAAAACTTTTGATCGATGTTTCGATATTTTGGAAGCGCCGTGATACGAGCGTCAATCTTTGATTCGTAGCCCTCGTAGTGCGGAGTTTTGCGCCACTTGTCGATCACTTGTTTGGCACTAGCTGGCGGATTCTTAAGCCACTTCAAAAACGTGTCGTGTGGATTGCAAGCCGAGACTACGCAGTCTGCATAAAACTCGGTGCCGTCGATTAATGCAACGCCACGCACTTTTGATCCTTCGCACAGAATCTGAGCAACACGAGCGTTAGTCATCACGACGCCCGAATTCGATTCGATGCTTCGGCGCAAGGAGATCGGCACCATGCCACTTCCGCCAATTGGTCGGCCAACTTTAGAAACATGGCGCATCGCATAAGTCAGAGCAGCAAGACCTGTGCCTGGTGTGTGTGGCGAGATGCCCCATACAGTCGGGCCAGTTACGAGAGCGGGCCCAATTAAAAGTTCAGACTTAAAATACTTTTGCAAAACTTGTGCCGATGTCATTCGGCTCCAGCGCAACATTGTTGTCACACCTTTTGCACGTCGTGCCAACACTTTTGAGATTAGCGACAGCCGAGTAGGTGGTTGACTTGCGGCTTCGAGGATCAATTCGACCACCGGCACTGCGTCCCGCACATATGCGCGATAACCATCTACTTCGTCTTTGAACATTGATTTCATAACATCAATCGTGCGATCGACATCGCGAAAGTGTGGCCAGATTCGCTTGTCATCCCATGAGGTTGCCAACTGTGTTGGGTCGACGTCAAGATATTTAAGACCGTGCTTTGCGAGGTCTAGATCTTCGCTGACGCCAGTCGTTCTAAAAGTGAGATGATCGCAGTTACATATATTGACGGTCACTCCAGAGAATTCTTCACTTGAAGCAGTGCCACCAACTTCGCTTCTAGCTTCAATAACTAAAACACGCTGACCGCTTTTGGCGAGATACGCAGCACAAACCAGGCCATTGTGTCCACCGCCAACGATGATCGAATCGTAGGTATTGCCGCTATTAGCCATGCTCCATATTGCCATTTAGATAGTGTTGATGCCATGTCTAAAGCGATAAGACGGCTTGGTGACCTTCGCGGGCCCGATGTCGCGAGCAAGATCACCTCGCGATCGATTTTCGTGCAACCACTTGGTGCAATTGAGCAACACGGTCCACACTTACCGTTCAACACCGACGAAGTAGTTGCTACGGCAGTTGCCGAAGCAGCAGTTGAAAAAGTGGGCGAGTCACTTGATGTTTGGCTGTTGCCAACTCTGACTTATACGAAGTCAAATGAACACGCCTGGGCACCAGGCACAATCTGGCTTTCGGCAACCACGATGTTGAGTGTGCTTGACGACATCGGTCGGTGCGTTTCGCGAACGAATGCTCAAAAACTTGTTTTCTTAAACGGGCATGGTGGCAACTCGGCTTTGCTAAATGTTGTGAATCGAGAATTGCGCCTGAACTACGGATTGCAAACCTTTACGGCCCATCCGTCAATGCCACCAGATCAAGGTGGTGGCTCTGCTGAGAGTGAACTCGGCATGGGTATTCACGGTGGCACCGATGAGACATCAGTGATGTTGCACCTACGTCCAGATTTGGTTGACATGTCTAAGGCTGTTCGACGCATTCCAGAAAAGATGGCCATGAACAAACATGTTCGTTTTGGCGGCTCTGTGAGTTTCGGTTGGCTCTCGAACGACTTTTTTGTCGAAGGCCACATCGGCGACCCGACGTTTGCCACAGCCGAGATGGGCGCTCGCATGTTTAAATCTGCGGTTCAAAACTTCGCTGACGCACTTGCTGAAGTTTCAACATTCAACTTCGGTAAATAAATTTAAACCCGTAAATGACACTCGGGGGGCGCGAACGCCCCCCGAGGTATCAATTATCAATTATTGATCGTTATGGCAATGCGATAGTTGGATCAATAAATTCGTTTGTCACGATGTCTGCAGCGGTGAGACCTTCTTGCATCTTCGCGCCGATCTTCGTGTACACCGGTACTGCTGTGGCGATGAACGCTTCTACGCGCTCAAGGTCGAAGCTTCCCAATGTGCCGTCTGGGCTATTGGCAATCAGGCCGTTTGAAAGACCCAACTCAACAGCTGCAGCAGCTTGACCAGCGTCATACAACCAACCGTTGTTGTACTGACCAACAAGATCCAAGATCAATGCGTTTGCACGTGATGGGTCTGTTACGTAGTCAACCTGTGATTGTTGAATCATTGGAACAAGAAGCTTCAAGCAGTCTTTGTTCGCTGCAACTACATCTGGCTTTCCACCAAGTGACTGAGCGTATGCTGTCCAGCCTGCTTCGTGAATCGTCTGATATGCAACTGGTTTTGCCCAGTCAGTGAGAACGTTCTGGTAGTAGTACGGCTCTGAAGTTGCGAATCCTTGTTGTGCAGCTTTGCCACCGTCAGCTACGAAGTTGGCAGGTGTGCCGTCGTAGTTGCCGTCGACTTGCTTTGAATCAAGAATGTTATTGGCTGTGAAGTACTCCATGTATGCAGCACCACCGAAGTAACGAACCTTCGCGCCAGTTGCCTTGAGGTCGGCAATTGTTTTTACGTCTGGGTAAGTTGCTGGGTCCCACATGATGATCTGTGGGTTGATGTTGAACGGAGCCACAACAGTCATTGTTGGGAACTCGCCTGAATCTTGCACTGCGCCGTCTGTGCTAACGAAAGCCAAGAAAATATCTGGATCCGAGTACATCAACGATGTTGGTGATGTGAAACCTACGGCTGGTCCACCTGCGCGAACCTGCACTTTTACACCAGTGTCTTGACCCTTGGATACGAGGGCGCCGGTGACCCGAAGGCCTGCTGCGTCAACTTCGTAACCTTCGCCAACCAAGTTGTACAAGAACCCGTGTTCTGATTCTGGGTTCCAGTCAGTCTGGAAAGTAATTGTTTCTGGGCAGACACCAGCAAGCGATGCAACCTCAGAGGTTGATTCTTCTGGCGCTGTTGTCTCTTCTGTTACTTCTTCGGTTGCTGCGTCGTCGCTTCCACCGCATGCGGCGAGAGTGACTAAACACAGAGCACCGAAGAGTGCAGTTGCTTTTCTCTTCATTGTTTTCTCCTGTTGTTGTCTGGGGCTGGAATTAATTGCAACTCATTATCCTTCATATTCGCTTCTTCGTTATTCGTTTTCCGTTTATTTTTCGTCAAGATGTCGTCACCGACCTCTTGTAGTTGTGTGCCACTTGCCGATCGCCACTTTCGAAAGCAGACCGAAAAGAATGAACACAACCAGACCAAAGATGCTGGCCAAGATAATGGCCGCAATAAGCTCGGCGCCCCAGAGGCGCCCACGGTAAATGTCGATCTGTGCACCTATACCCACGACCCCGCCTTGACGGAAGTAGAAGTCACCAACCACCGCACCGATGACCGACAGGCCTGCCGAGATACGCAGGCCGACAAAAAT
>CANKZL010000043.1 GCA_947488385.1 Acidimicrobiaceae bacterium
TGCGCAATTTCGCAAGCAACATCGCTTGTCGCGCTTCAAGCCACATCGACGCGCTGTCGGCCGACGACGAACCATCTACGCCAATGCCGACGTGCACGCCCGCAGCAATCAAATCAATTACAGGTGCTACACCAGAAGACAAAATCAAATTGCTACTCGGACAATGTGCGACCCCGATTCGCGCCGCACCAAGCCGCTGAATTTCATCATGATTCGGCATCACGCAATGCGCAAGCCAGGTGCGGTCGCTGCACCAACCAACTTCCTCTAAATAATCCATCGGACGACAACCAAATGTCGCCAACGAAAATGCATCATCTTCTGAATTCTCGGCAAAGTGCGTGTGCAAACGCACATCAAGTTTCGCGGCCAACTCAGCCGAGTCGATCATCAATTGTTTCGTCACCGAAAAGGGCGAGCACGGCGCAAGAGCGACTCGCACCATCGCCCCATGACTGCGATCGTGGTGCTTGGCGACTGCGCGCGCAGACTCATCGAGAATTACATCGTGGTCTTGCACGACATCATCAGGTGGCAAGCCACCGTCTTTAATCGACAACGACATCGACCCTCGCGTGGGATGAAAACGCATGCCGAGATCAACCGCCGCGGCGATCTCGGCGCTCAACAGATCGCCGGCACCCGCTGGGTGAACATATAAATGGTCAGTCGAAGTTGTGCAACCCGACAACGCCAATTCAACAAGCCCGATCCATGCAGAAACATGCGCCGACTCTTCGTCGAGTGTGCGCCACAACGGATATAAAGTTTGCAACCACCCAAACAGCGGGGCATTAGTCATTGGCGGAAACGCTCGTGTCAGATTTTGATACAGGTGATGATGAGTGTTTACAAGACCTGGCGTAACCAGACAATCGCTGGCGTCAACAACTTGTTTTGCTGGCGGCGGTGCACCGTTGCCAATCGCCGAGACGAAACCGTTTGTAATCGCAACCCAACCATCTCGTATTTCTCTTCGACTGTTATCCATCGTCGCAACAAGCGACGCGTGAGCGATTACAAGCTCGGCAGGTTCAGTAGTCAGATATTTAACTCGCGAAGTTCACTCTTCGCGTGTCGTTCATCGGCATCGCGATACAACAAGTGACCAAGCAATGCGGCAATACCCGCAGTTGACAAGCCAACGATTATCGGAAACGCCAACAATGCAAGAACGAGAATTATTGCGCCGGCCATATTATTTCTCAGGCTTATAAGCCCAAGCCTCAATCTCGACTGCACCATTGGCAGGAAGCGATGCAACACCAATGGTGCTTCGTGCTGGGCGAGATGTGCCGAAACCTTCGACATACGCATCGTTAAATGTCCCGAAAGTATCCATGTCGGTCAAAAAGCACAATGTTTTTTTCACATCCTTGATTGATGCGCCAACAGACTTGAGTTGACCTTTCAAGTTTTCGATTGCCTGTGTCGTTTGTGCACTGACACCGCCGCTCACGATTGCTCCGTCTTTGAGTCCAAGTTGTCCAGAGACAATTATCCAGTCGCCAGCGCGAACAACTGGTGTGTATGGCCCAATGGCCGCTGTCGGTTTTGCCATGCGTTAAATCGTAGATGATCTTTGAGCCAATACGATAACTCGCATGAAAAATCTAAGTCGCCGTGGGTTTATATCTAATTCAGCCACGGTGCTTGGGGCTGGTATCTCGTTTGGCTTTTTGGCTTCATGTGGCGAGAATGTGACATCAAATCAAGACTCAGAGTCTGATTTTCCAGACGATTTGCAACTCGTGCAGCGCTTTCCACAAGTTTTGGTTCCTGGAAATTTGCGTTTGCCAATTTCTCTCGCACTTTCTTCTGGGATAATTGGCTCGAATAGCGACTTTAACTTTCCGCAATCGCTCTCAGCAAAAGTTATCGATCTTTCTACCGACAAAGTGATTATTGAAAATGTGTCTGCACCGTTGCACGGTATTGTTTCTGCGCATTTGCACAGTGATGGTTCTGTGCACTCGCATGATGCAGAAACCTCTCTGCCTTATTATCCATTCCGCATAAATATTTTGACGCCCGGCAACTATGCGCTTGTCGTTTCTGGTGGACCAATTGAAGGTGCTGCGTTTAGTGTTTTAGAACCAGATCAAGTTGCAGTTCCTGGCGCAAACGATTCGATGCCAGGTTTTGATACGCCAACTTTTGACAACGATCAAGGGGTTAAACCAATCTGCACGCGAATTCCAGACCCTTGCCCGTTTCATGCGATGACTCTCACCGAAGCTTTGAAACTCGGCGTGCCAGTTGCGTATCTTGTCGGCACGCCAGCTCACTGTCAGACCGGCACTTGTTCTCCTGCGCTCGACGGATTAATCGAAGTTGCTTCACAAATTGGTGATCGTGCAGTTTTCATCCACGCAGAGGTTTACTCAGACGAAGCAGCAACCATTATTGCCCCAGCAGTTAAAGCACTTGACCTAACTTTTGAGCCAGTGCTTTTTATTGTTGACGCAAACGGCAAAATTACCGAGAGGTTCGATTCTGTGTTTGATGCAGAAGAAATATCTGACGCGTTGACACGCGCGGGCGTTAACTGAAAATCAGCTAAAGCTTTGACCACAACCGCAACTGCGTGAAGCATTTGGGTTGGTGATCTTGAAGCCTGCATCTTGCAGACCGTCGTTGTAATCAAGATTTGCGCCTTCAAGAAGCTGCAACGATGCAGGATCAACCACAACTTTTACGTCGCCGAATGTTTGCACCATGTCGTCGGATGCAAATTCGCCATCGAAAAACATTTCATATGAATAGCCCGAGCATCCGCCTGGACGCACTGCAACTCGCAACGCAAGCTCTGTTGCGTTTTCAGCCTCGAGAAGTTGCTTTACTTTGACTGCTGCTTTATCGGTAAGAGTGATCATTTTCTGGTCTCCCATTAGGTTTTCGAACTACTAGCCACACTACCGCCCGACATGGCTTGGCAACACGATTGTGCCAAGTGCGACGAACCATCTATTGGCTTGTCAGGTAGTTTTATATGTATGACTGCTCGCCGAGTGCAGCCGCCCACGCCCGCAGAGGTGACAAATCTTTTGCGCGCCGTGATTGACCCAGAGCTAGGCGACAACATCGTGGATCTCGGAATGGCCACGGGCGTCACAGTCTCGGAAGATGGCTTGGTCACGATCGGCGTAAAACTGACGATCAAGGGTTGTCCGTTGCGCGTGCAAATTAAAAACGATGTCGAGTCGCGAGTCACAACTCACCCTGGTGTTTCAAAGGTGAAAATCGAATGGGGCGAAATGGATGCAGATGAGCGCACTGCCGTCATGACCCGCGCCAGATGGAACGCCAAAGAAAATGCACCAGCGACTCAAATTCCACTGAACACTCGCATCTTGGCAATTGCCAGCGGCAAAGGTGGTGTCGGTAAAAGTTCAGTGACCGTGAATCTCGCTGCAGCACTTGCGAACCAAGGTTTAACGGTCGGCGTTTTGGACGCTGACATTTGGGGATTCTCAGTGCCGCGAATGTTGAACATGTCAGATCGTCTTGAAGCCAAATTGATTAGTGGCAGCGAAAAACCCAAGATGATTCCAAACGAAAGAATTATTGGCAAGGGTGTTTTGAAAGTCGTCAGCACGGGCATGCTCGTCGAAGATGAAAGTACCGCGTTGATGTGGCGTGGATTAATGCTGACAAAAGCAGTCGAACAATTTTTGAAAGATGTGCACTGGGGCGAACTCGACTATTTGCTGATTGACATGCCACCAGGCACCGGCGACGTGCAAATGGGATTAGCCCGTATGTTGCCGCGCACAGATTTGATCATCGTCACAACACCCGCAGTTTCAGCACAAAAAGTTGCGATTCGCGCAGCCGACATGGCGCGTCGAAGTTTCTTGCGCATCGCCGGTGTAATTGAAAACATGAGCGCTTTCACCTGCGAGCACGGAACTAGTTATCAGTTATTCGGCCAGGGTGGCGGTCAAAACTTGGCCAATGAAATCGGTGCAGAACTTCTTGGTCAGATTCCTATTGAGAGCGATGTGAGTCATGGCAGCGACAACGGCGAACCCGTCGCAATTTCTGGTGCAGGCTTTGCCGCCGAGGTGTTTCGTGACATCGCCAAAAAAATCATCTCGCAAACCGTTCCTGGCAATGAGATGGCCGGTTGTTCAGCCCGCATGCTCGAAACTGTCGCCCTCGCCCTCGGCGAAAAACCAAAAAAGTAACTCAGATACTTTTTAGTATTCGGGGTCTCCGGGCATGAGAACGCCGATTACTTTGCCGTCGCTGTTGGTGCGCAGGCGAGGAAGAATCGCTACCGGGTTCGAAACTTTTGCCGCCGCCGCAAGAACTTCAGCAGTCGTGGCATATTGAGCAAGAAACTTCAAGTTCTCTGAAGTCGGTGGAAACATCGCCAACTCGCCGCGCGCAAGTTTGTCGAGCGCCTGTTGTGGCTTGACCCACAAACTGGCAATCGTCTCTTGTGAGTCATGCAGCGGTTCTTGCGAACTCGGAGCACTCGCAACAAAAAATCGGGTATCAAATCTGCGTGCCTCGCCGACGGGCGTGATCCAGTGACTCACATAGTGAATCGAACCTGTAACAAGTTTAAGATTTTCTCGTTCGCACAGTTCAATCATGTTCAGCGACGAGTCATGAATATCATGTCGCGCTTGTGTAAACCGACTTTGTGTTGCGACATCATTGAACGCAATCACGTCGTTTGTCTTTAAATTGCGGGCGAGCAACACACCGGCTTCTTCAAAACATTCGCGAATCGCCGCAACCCAATAGGCCAACCCACCGCGAGGAATCTGCAACAAGCCACTGGCTTGAGCGTCATCAAGTCCGTCACAAAATGCTTCAAGCTCATCTGTGCCGTCAGTGGCGTCAACGCGACCACCCGGAAACACATACATTCCACCGGCGAACGCCGCGCTGTGAGTGCGCTGCAACATAAAAACTTCAATACCATCGGCTACATCGCGAATCAACATCACGGTTGCCGCTGGTCGTAAGGCGCTCTTGTCTTCGCTTGAACTTTGCTGTTCGGCACCAAAACTTGTCACGCCCCGAGGATAGACACGACTTGAACCGTGAATCGCATCGAGAAACCTAGGCGCGAGTTAGTAAGTTCGGCGATAGGTTCAAAGCAATGAATCGCGTGTCGGTCGACACTGCGGGACGTCCACCGTCGGTGGATGCACTCGCACGAGAGCTTGCGCTTCGCCATTCGTTGCCACATGCAGTTCTAGTAGATATCGCTCGCCGTGCAATCGCAAACGGTTCACTCACAGATGTAAAAAAAATCGCCGATGAACTTGCCGGTGATTTGGCGCAAAGTTTGTTGCGCGAAGTCGTCAATGCAACCGGGGTGTTATTGCACACGAACCTCGGCCGTGCGCCGGTCGCATCGCAAACTTCAAACCGTGCCTCGAATCTCGAATTAGACATGGCAACGGGAGAGCGCGGATCACGACAGTCAACCGTTGGCAAATTACTCGCACTTTTGTGCGGCGCTGAATCAGCGATAGTTGTAAACAACAATGCAGCGGCTGTGTTGTTAGTTGTTGCAGCACTTGCAAACTCTCGGGATGTCGCCGTTTCGCGGGGTGAAAGTGTCGAGATTGGTGGAAACTTCAGAATTCCAGAAGTCACCGAGCAGTCTGGCGCACGACTCGTTGATGTTGGCACAACAAATCGCACTCGCTTGCGCGACTATAAAAAAGCAATTGATAAACGGGGCAACGATATTGCACTGGTACTCAAAGTTCACCCCTCGAATTACAAAGTCTCAGGGTTCGTCGAAGAAACCCCCGTGCGCGAACTCGCGACGCTTTCGGTGCCGGTGGCGGTCGACATTGGCTCTGGGTTGATCGACAACACATGTCCGTGGCTCGAGACTCGCGCGCCAAGTTGGTTGAGTAACGAGCCGGCAGCGCGACAAACCCTAAACGACGGTGCAGCACTTGTGATGTTCAGTGGCGACAAACTCTTTGGTGGTCCACAATGCGGCGTAATCGCGGGTCGTACCGACCTTATTGAAGCATGTGCGCAACATCCACTTGCTCGTGCATTACGGCCAGGCTCGACAACGATGCTGGCGATGCAGTCACTCGCGCTTTCGTATTTAAATCGCACTGCGACAAAAGAAATTGTCTTTTGGAAGATGGCAACCATCAATGTTTCTGAGTTGCGAGAGCGTGCTAAAGAAATAGTCACAGCAATTGGCTTTGGCGAAGTTTGCGAACTTGAGTCGATCCCTGGTGCGGGCTCTGCGCCTGGCGCAACTATTGAGTCTGCTGGCATCGTCATCAAGGGCGATTTTCTTGCAAAATTACGGATGAACTCGACACCAATAATTGCTCGCGTCAAAGATTCGAAAACTTTTATCGATCTGCGCACTGTTCAACCAGATGACGATCAAACCCTGATTCAAGCGTTGCGCTCGCTCAACGCCTAAATCTGCATGACAGTTCTCGCCACTGCTGGGCACGTTGATCACGGCAAGTCTTCATTGGTGCTGGCGCTGACCGGCACAGATCCAGATCGTTGGGCAGAAGAAAAACGCCGAGGCATGACGATTGATCTTGGATTTGCGCACACGGTTTTGCCGTCTGGTGCCGTGGCAAGTTTCATTGATGTCCCGGGCCACATTCGTTTTTTGCGCAACATGCTTGCTGGTGTGGGGGCAATTGATGGCTGCATTTTTGTTGTGGACGCCAAAGAGGGCTGGATGCCCCAGACCGAAGAGCACTTTCAAATTCTTAAACTTCTTGGTCTTTCGCGCGGTGTTGTCGCCCTGACGAAAGTTGATTTAGTTGATTCACAACAAGTTGAATTGCGTA
>CANKZL010000044.1 GCA_947488385.1 Acidimicrobiaceae bacterium
GAGCTGCAACTGTCGCAACTCTGAGGCGATCGCTCCATGCCGCCTCGCAGCATCTGCTTGTCTTTCAAGCGGACGCAGTTGTCGACGAACCTCGCGCAACAAATCTTGGGCTCGCAACAAATTTGCTTCAGTTCCTTCAAGACGACGTTCGGCTTTTTCTTTTCGCTTGCGATGTTTGAGCACACCTGACGCTTCTTCGATGATTGAACGACGATCTTCTGGTCGCGCGTTCAACACCGCGTCGATTTGACCTTGACTAACAATTACGTGTTGCTGGCGACCAACACCTGCATCTGAAAGCAAATCTTGCACGTCCAAGAGTCGACACTGAACGCCATTGATTGCATATTCGCTTTCGCCACTGCGAAACAAAGTTCGACTCACGCTTACTTCTGAAAATTCAATCGGCAACAAACCTGCCGAGTTGTCGATCGTCAGCACCACTTCGGCACGACCCAAAGCCGGTCGCTTGGAAGTGCCGTTGAAAATTACGTCATCCATTTTTTGACTGCGCACCGACGAAGGGGCTTGGGCACCAAGAACCCAGGCGATTGCGTCGACAACGTTGGACTTACCCGAGCCGTTAGGGCCGACCACCACGGTCACGCCAGGCTCAAGCTCCATCACCGTCGTATCGGCGAAGGACTTAAAGCCTTTAAGAGTCAAAGATTTGAGAAACACTCCGTCGCCGAGATTAGTTCATCTCGCAACTACACGCTTGAAATTCAGTGCTGACAGGCCGAGCAATAACAAGTCGTGCGCCCCGCAACAACCGTCATCAAAATTCGACCTTTTCCACAGCTCAGACACGCCAGCCCACCCCTGCCGTAGACGCGGTGTTCGTCTTGAAAACTGCCTGTTTGGCCATCTAAATCAACGTATTGCGTGTCTTTTAGCGTGCTGCCACCCGCGTTCACCGCTTTATTCAATACTTCGATGATCGCACTATGCAGCCGGGTCAGAGCCACGTTCGTAAGTCGACTGGGCAGCCGATCGGGTCGCAGTTTCGCCAAATGCAAAATCTCGTCGGCATAAATATTGCCGATACCGGCGACAAAATGCTGATTGAGCAGCAAAGCTTTTAAATTTCCCCGACGATTCTTAAACAATTCGCGCAAAGTTTCTGGGGTGAACTCGTCGTTCAAAGGGTCGACACCCAACTTTGCCAAATCTGGCATTTGTGTTTTCAACAGATCAGGATCAAATACGACGACTTCCCCAAAAGTCCGCGGATCAACAAACCACAATTCACTCTCAACGTTGCTGTTCGCCGCACTAGTTAAATGCAATACGACATGCGTGTGCGGTGGGCGCTGTGCGCCTGGTTTGGCGATTATCAATCTTCCGCTCATTCGCAGGTGCATCATCAACTTTTGTCCTGAATCCAAATCGCAAACCAAGTATTTTCCGCGACGATTTGCCGAAAGTATTTTGACGCCTGTCAGACCGTCAATCAGAGCTTCACGACTGGTGCGTCGCACTGTTCGTTCGCGACCAACTTCAACGCGCTTGACGGTTCGCCCGACAACGTTTTGTTGCAGACCTCGCCTGACCGTCTCAACTTCAGGAAGTTCTGGCATTCGCGTTTTGCTCGCTAAGTACTAATCAACTTGCAACGCTGCACAGGCTTGTTGTGCCGCTTGCTCTTCGGCCACTTTCTTCGAGCGCCCCGAGCCAGAACCCAACAATTCATCACCAAGAAAAACTTCAGCGAAAAACATTTTGGCGTGATCAGGTCCGGTGTCTGTGACTCGATAGTCGGGCATTGGTCGTTCGAGTCGGGCGGCAAGTTCTTGCAGTTGTGACTTGGCATCAAGTTGCTTCAGCGCCGCTTGGGCTTCGTCGATTGAATCAGTCAATAAGCCTGCAACAAAGTCATAAGCACGCTGCGGATCTGAATCGAGGTAAACAGCACCAAAAACCGCTTCAAGCGCATTAGCCAAGATCGAAGTCTTTTCTTGACCGCCACTTGCTTGCTCACCGCGGCCGAGCAAAACGTGGTCGCCGAGATTCAATTTTGTGGCCACTTGCGAAAGTGCCGTTGCGTTGACAACAATCTTGCGCAAGTCGGTCAATTTGCCTTCGTCAAAATCTGGATAACGGCGATACATCACATCACCGATCACAAAGCCAATCAATGCGTCGCCCAAAAATTCGAGTCGCTCGTTTGATTCGAAGCCTTCATTTTCGGCAGTCCAAGAACTATGGCGCATCGCCGTCTCAAGCAAAGTGAGATTTGAAAACTGATAGCCGATCTTTTTTGCTAACTCGTCCAGCGATTTCGTCACTTTCGTCATTGCTCTTGCAATGCTTGACGAATTTTGCCGACCATGTCGACTTCGACCATTTCTTTTGCAACTTTGATGCCATTCAACATCGCGCGCGAACCAGAAGAGCCGTGCGAAATAATGCACACTCCGTCAACGCCGAGCAGAATCGCGCCGCCATACGTGTCTGGGTCAAAAGTTGAATACAAACTCAGCAACGCTGGCATCAGGCCGTCGGCGTGCTCTTTGTATTCGGGAGCGCTGATTGCAGCAAACAACGCTTTCACAACGCCACGCATGGTGCCCTCAAGGGTCTTTAATGCGACATTGCCTGTAAAACCGTCGGTGACAACAACATCAACTTTGTCGGTCATGATGTCGCGACCTTCGACGTTGCCAATGAAGTTGATATTTTTCGCATTCGTAAAAAGTTCGTACGCCTGTTTGCGAAGAGTGTCGCCCTTGCCCGGCTCCTCGCCAATTGAAAGCAAGCCCACTCGTGGATTCTTCACACCGAATCGTGCTGTCGCATAAACACTGCCCATCAATCCGAATTGAACAAGCCACTCTGGTTCAACTTCGGCATTTGCACCAGCATCAAGCAACACTGTCGGCGTCGTGCCAGGTGCGGGAATTGGTGTAGCGATCGCCGGGCGTTTCACACCGGTGATTCGTCCCATGCGCAACAATGCCGAAGCCATGGTTGCGCCAGTGTTGCCGGCAGAAATCATCGCACTCGCCTTGCCGTCGCGAACTGCTTCAGCCGCGCGAACAAGTGTCGAATCTTTTTTATTGCGCACCGAACTCGCGGCGTCTTCATGCATTTCAATGAATTCGCTCGCGACGATCAACTCGAAGCCCTCACGATTTTGCAGGTCGCTCGGCCCGACTAGAACAACATCAATACCTTCGGCGACGGCTTCGCGCGCACCGGCAATTATTTCGCCAGGAGCCTTATCGCCCCCGAGGGCATCAACAGCAATTGGCAGCATCGTTACGACAAACGACGCGAAATCTCGAAATTAACTCGCGTCGACGTTGACTGCGACACGACCCTTGTACCAACCACAACCAGAGCAAACTGTGTGTGGACGCTTGGCAACACCGCATCGTGGGCATGAACTTGCCGATGGCGACTTCAACTTCCAGTTCGCAGCCTGACGCATGCGACCCTTGGATTTAGATTTCTTTTTCTTTGGAACTGCCATCGCGAACTCGGCTTTCGGTAATTTCGAACTGTATTAAAAGAACGAACTGCAAGGCTAGCGGATAATCACCGCGTTTTACTCAGTGCCTTATTGGTTTTCGTCGGTCTTGAGCGCATCTAATGCAGCCCAGCGCTCATCGCGAACCTGGCGCGAACAAGAGCAAGGCGCCGACTGCAGATCAGCGCCACACTGAGGACACAACCCCGGACAGTCGGTTCGACAAAGAGGCGCCAACGGCACAGCAAGCAAAACATTTTCGCGAGCCATTTCGAGCAGATCTAGTTGCTCACCGGTAATTGGATAAGCATCGGGGTCACTAATCACGGCTTGATACAACTCTTGTACTTCCACTTCTGTGTGACCAGTCAGCGGACGCAGACATCGCCGACATTCGAACTTCCAATCGGCCTGAAGCTTTCCGTGCACAACAATGCCATCGGTCAGCGCTTCAAGCGTGAGCTCAACATCAACTTTTGATCCTTCAACGATGCGGGTGTCGTCAAAGACAAATTCTGCAACGTCAATTTGTCGGTCAATTTCGCGAATGCTTCCTGCTCTACGCAGCAATTCAGCGACATTTACCAATAATGGCGACGCCATCACCAACTCGCTTTCTCGTAAATCAAAGACAACTAGAGACTGATTTAATACTCTTCGTCTTGATCAAACAACCCAGAGGCTGTGTCATCAAGAGAAACTTCATGCGCCGGTTGTTGCGCCACGATCGAAAGTCGAGCCCGACCTTCGGCAACAGTTTTTGTCAGGCGGTCAAGCAGAATTTCAAAACTGCCCAGACGACGATCTAAAAAGTCTTCTGTTTCACTCTTCAATCGACGCGAATCTTCGTTGGCGGCTTCAATAACTTGTCGTGCTCGTGCTTCTGACGCCCGCACAACTTCTGTGCGTTGAACCATTCGTTCGGCTTGCACTCGAGCAGCCTCCAAAATTTCGTCGGCTTCACGTTGCGTCTTGGCGAGAAAGTCTGCTCGCTCTTTGATCATCCATCGCGCTTCACGAATCTCAACTGGCAAACTGTCGATCGCATCCTGCAAAATACCCAACACTTCTTCACGATTAATCTTGGGTGCACTTGACAGCGGCGCATTCGGCGCGCTTGAGATTGCTCCGATTGCCTCAGTGATAAAAGCTTCTGAGTCACCAAGTTCAACTGGCACGGTCTCGCCGTCGAAAGAATCTACGACCTTGTCGTAATCCTCAAAATCATCGTTTGGCATGGATCCTCCTACTTTTTAACTTTAGTAATTGCGTCTTGAACAACTGCTGGCACAAGTTTGCTGACGTCGCCACCATTTTGAGCAATGTCACGTACATAACGACTGCTGATAAACGAAAGCTCGGGTCGTGCGATCAACAAAACTGTTTCGATACCGCCTACTGCGCGGTTTGTATCAGCCATCTGCAGTTCAACATCAAAGTCAGCAGCATTGCGCACGCTCTTGACGATGAAGCTTGCGCCAAACTTCTTGGCTGCATCGATAGCCAGACCCGATGCGGCATTCACTGACACACCTTTAATATGACTGGTCGCGGCTTTTGCCATCTCTACTCGCGCAGTCACCGAAAACATGCCCACGGGTTTTTCTGGATTGTGCATCACTGCAACGACGACTTCGCCAAACAAATTGGCAGCCTGATTAATAATGTCGACGTGCCCAAGGTGAATTGGGTCAAAACTTCCTGGAAACATGACTTTCATCGCATCCCCTACGGTACTCGCCTTAAATACGTCACATGGGTGCGCCCATAACGTTTGGCGCGCGTTGACTCCCAGCCAGTAATGCCCGTGATTTCACGGCCGCTCTCGGCAACTACGAGTGGCGCCGAAAGCTGGTCGAGCAACTGCTGCCATTTCACAAAATCATATGGAGGATCAGCCAAAACAAGATCGATTTTCGTGTACCGCGCAAGACCCGAGATCGCATCGGCGCGAACGACTGTCGAACGATCGGTCAAATTCAACGTCTTGATATTTTCTTGCAGACTCACCAGCGCATCTCGGTCGCGTTCAATAAACGTGCAGTGCTCGGCGCCACGCGACAACGCCTCAATTCCGAGTGCCCCAGTGCCGGCAAACAGGTCTAAAACTTTTGCACCAACTATCGCATCCATGCTGGTCAACGCATTGAAGATTGCTTCACGTGCCATATCGGTTGTCGGCCTTGTCGTATCACCAAGTGGCGCAACAATTTTTCGCCCCCGCAGTTCGCCCGCCACAATTCGCATGCATTCACGCTATTGCCACGAGCACTTTTTGACGAGCACCGATATCAGTCACCAATAGTTAGTTGAACAAGTGGTTGACTTGTCTCGTGACCGACAACTCAGATCAATCGAGCGAGTTCGGCTCTGGTCGTGCCGAGGCACCAACCGAATCAATCATCTGTGTTGACTGCGGAGGACAAGCCCACCTGCTGACACATCCCCCCGAAGACGGACAATGGCAAGTCGGCGAAGTTGTTGCCTACCGGTGCAGCGACTGTCTCGACCGCTGGGATCTCGTGCTTGCCCCTGAGGGCGAATAAAAACTTTTAGTTTTTAAACAAAAATTCTTCTTCGTCTGGGGTCAAGAGCAAATCAATCTCGTCGCGAATCTCGTTGTGGCTTTTCAAAGTTGGGTCGTTACCGATTATTTCGGTTGCGGCTGCCCGCGCCAACTCAATGAGGTCGCGATCTCTACGCAGTGACGCAAGTTTCAAATCACTGCGACCTTTTTGCGCCGTATTCATTATCGTTCCCTCGCCACGCAGTTCAAGATCAACTTCTGCCAAATAAAATCCGTCTGTTGATTCGACAAGCGCGTCTACACGTGGCGACGAAATTTCGGCGTCGCTTGTCACCAGCCAACATCGCGATGCGATAGCTCCTCGCCCGACACGGCCACGAAGCTGATGCAACTGGGCGATCCCGAAACGATCGGCGTCGAGTACGACCATGCACGTCGCATTTGGTACGTCGACACCGACTTCAATCACTGTCGTTGCCACCAGCACATCAAGTTTGCGATTACGAAACTTTGTCATCACATCATCTTTTTCGTTTGACGACATCCGCCCGTGCAACAAACCCAACTTCAAACCTTTCAATTCGGTCTTTGACAGAGTTTTAAAAGTGTCTTCTGCCGACGCGACTTGCAGTTTGTCGCTCTCTTCAATCAACGGGCAAACAACAAATGCCTGCTGACCCTGACTAACTGTTTGTCGAATCTCCTCCCACATTTTTGACTCGGCTTTCGAACCAGCACACCACGAAGTTTTAA
>CANKZL010000045.1 GCA_947488385.1 Acidimicrobiaceae bacterium
ACATCAGAGCGCGAAGACTCAATGCGTCAAGTCATCGATCGTGTAGCCGACACAATTACAAAGTGGGGCGTCGAGTGCGGCTACTTCATTGATCAAGACGAAGCAGAATCATTTTGCAACGAACTCAAATTTATTTTGATTACTCAACGCGCAGCATTCAACTCGCCAGTGTGGTTCAACATCGGCGTAAGCGGTGTGCCGCAACAAGCCAGCGCATGTTTCATTTTGGCTGTCGATGACACCATGGATGCAATCTTGAATTGGTACAAAGAAGAAGGAACCATCTTCAAGGGCGGCTCGGGTGCAGGTATCAACTTGTCGAACATTCGCAGCAGTGCAGAACACCTCAAGGGTGGTGGCACAGCATCTGGCCCAGTCAGTTTCATGCGCGGCGCAGACGCATCAGCCGGAACAATCAAGTCGGGCGGAAAAACTCGACGTGCAGCCAAGATGGTCATTCTTAACGCAAGCCACCCAGATATCGAAGAATTCATCTGGTGTAAATCGCGCGAAGAGAAAAAGGCACGCGCACTCCGCGATGCAGGCTTCGACATGGACCTTGACGGTTCAGACTCTTTCTCGGTGCAATATCAAAACGCCAACAACTCGGTGCGCGTTTCTGACGATTTCATGCAAGCCGTCAAAGATGACGCCGACTGGAATTTGACAGCCGTCAAAGATGGCCGTGTAGTGCGCACGATTCGTGCACGTGACTTGTGGCGTCAAATTGCCACCGCCTCGTGGGAGTGCGCAGACCCAGGTTTGCAATTCGACACGACGATCAACAAGTGGCACACAGCGCATGCAGCGGGTCGAATCAATGGTTCGAACCCATGCAGCGAATACATGCACATCGACAACTCGGCATGCAACTTGGCTTCAATCAACTTGTTGAAGTATCTCAACGACGACGATTCGTTTGACGTTGAGTCATACATGCACACGATCGAAGTGATGTTCACAGCGCAAGAAATTCTTGTTGGTAACGCAGATTATCCAACAGAAAAAATTGCAGAGAACAGTCGCTTGTTCCGTCAGCTTGGTTTGGGTTATGCCAACCTCGGTGCGTTGTTGATGGCACTTGGTATGCCATACGACTCGACAGGCGGCCGTGCTTGGGCAGCCGCGCTTACGTCACTGATGACCGGTCATGCATATGCAACAAGTGCTCGTACAGCAAGTCGCATGGGACCGTTCGCCGGTTTCTCGGCGAACGAGCGTTACATGCTCAACGTGTTGCGCATGCACCGCGATGCAAACCTTGAAATCGACAACCTAGATGTTGTGCAACCGAGCTTGGTTGAAGCAGCAACTGCGTCGTGGGACGCGGCGGTTCGCGACGGCGAAGAATACGGTGTACGCAACAGCCAAGCATCAGTGCTCGCGCCAACAGGCACGATCGGTTTGATGATGGATTGCGACACAACAGGTGTCGAGCCAGATCTTGGTTTGGTGAAATTCAAGAAACTCGTCGGCGGTGGCAACATGACGATCGTCAACCAGACCGTTCCGCGAGCGCTGAACCAACTCGGCTACGAAGGTCCAATCGTGGATCGCATCATTGCCTACATCGACGAAAACAAGACGATTGTTGGTTCGCCAGATCTCAAGGCAGAGCACCTACCGGTGTTCGCTTGCTCGATGGGTGACAACACAATTCACTACGAAGGTCACGTGCGCATGATGGGTGCGGTTCAACCGTTCTTGTCTGGTGCGATTTCAAAGACCGTGAACATGCCACAAGAAGCAACGATCGAAGACATCGAAGAGTTGCACATGTTGTCGTGGGAGTTGGGCGTCAAAGCAGTTGCGGTGTACCGCGACAATTGCAAAGTCGGTCAACCACTTTCGACAATGAAGAAAGATGGCGAGCAAGGTTCGTCAACTGGCGGCGATGCATCAGGTGCGGCAACTCAAGTAATTGAGCGAATTGTCGAGCGCGTTGTTCACCAGCCAGTTCGAGAGAAGTTGCCACGTTCACGTCGTGGTCGTACTTTCGAGTTCAGAGTGGCCGACTGTAAGGGTTTCGCAACAATCGGCGAATACTCAGATGGTCGACCTGGTGAAGTGTTCTTGACAGTGTCAAAGCAGGGTTCAACCCTGGCCGGCATCATGGACGCGTTTGCCAAGAGCATCTCGTATGGTCTGCAATACGGCGTGCCAATGCGTGCGTTCATCGAAGCATTCGTGAACACTCGCTTTGAGCCAGCCGGCATGACTGATGATCCAGATATTCGTATGGCTTCGTCAATTGTTGACTATCTCTTCCGCCGTCTGGCCGTTGAGTATCTAACAACAGATGAGCGTGCAGAATTGGGCATCTACACCCGTGAAGAGCGTTTGCAGCCAACACTGCCAGGCGTCGAAGAGTCAATCACCCAAACAACTCAGGGAACTGACGTGTTTGCTGATCCAAAATCGATTCCTTCAGTCAACGAACTTGTTGCACAAATCGACGCCGGAGCATTTTCGGCGCCACCAAGCCACGGCGCCAAAAAAGCCGCTGGTACCGGAATGATTTGTTCATCGTGCGGTTCGGCAAACATGCAACGCGCAGGCGCTTGCTACGTCTGTGGTGACTGCGGCACTTCAAGCGGTTGCTCATAATCATCTAGGTTTGGCCAATGGCCGCTGACCGCCAATCTGTAGAGATTGCGTGGTTCGGCGCGCTTTGCGACGACGACTATGAATTTTTAGGCGTCGCCGACGAAGATCTTGAGTCATCTTGGTTGCACTGCAGCGACATCGTTCGTCGTGCCGAGACAAATAATTTTGACAACGTGCTGTTGCCGTCTGGCTACAGCCTTGGCATCGATGCAACCGCTTTCTCGGCGGCGATTGCGACGTTAACCACCGAAATTCGGTTGTTGCTCGCGGTGCGTCTCGGCGAACTTGTTGTTCCCCAACTTGCGCGGCAGATTGCGACGTTGCAGCAGATCTCAAATTCGCGACTAGTGATTAATGCAATTTCTTCTGAGATGCCGGGCGAGCAGCTTTCAAGCGAGGCCCGATATCGACGAACCACAGAATATTTGTATGCGCTGGGTGAACTTCTTGAAGGTCGGTCGGTAAATCTCGACGGCGAATTCTTGCAGTTGCATATTGATCCGCCAAGAATTTCTGGTCAGGGTTTGGGTTGTCCGCCAGTTTATTTTGGTGGATTATCAGAGGCGGCGCGTGACTGTGCCGCGGCAAGCGCAGATGTCTATTTGATGTGGCCAGATACGACGGCAAAAATTTCATCGATTGTTCTCGATTTAACCCAGCGCGCGCAACGCCACCAACGGCCAATGAATTTTGGATGGCGAAGCCATGTGATCGTGCGTGAGACCGAGCGCGAGGCGCGTGAAGCGGCACGACGATTGTTGTCGCGATTAGATCCGGTGACAGGCGAGGCGATTCGGGCGCGGTCGCTTGACTCAACTTCAACTGGCGTGAATCGTCAGAGTGAACTGCGCAGCTCGTCAGACGACGAAGGGTACATCGAACAAAACTTGTGGACCGGTGTCGGTAGGGCGCGCAGTGGTGCAGGAATTGCGATTGTTGGCGACCCAGATCAAGTGACGGCGAAGTTAAACGAGTTGGTTGATGCTGGGGTGTCGGCGTTTATTTTGTCGGGGTATCCACATTTGAAAGAGTGTGATCTTTTTGCGAAATATGTTTTGCCGAATATCGACCACGCCCCGCTGGCTCTTGCCCACACGCCAGTCGCTCTCGACTAGTTTTTGGCTTTTGGCGAATCTGATTTGACAGTTAATTGAGGCGGCAGGGCACGCGCTTGATGCCGTTGATGAAACTGCTTTGCAGGTAGGCCGGCTCACCAGTAATTCGTAGGTTGGGCGTGCGTCGGCGAATCTCGTCGAACATCACGGCGATTTCGCGTCGCGCCAGATTGGCGCCCAAACAGAAGTGTGGTCCGCCCGCGCCAAAACCGATCTGCACAGGTTGTGGCGTGCGAGTCACGTCAAATTTGTAGGGATCTTTGAATGCTCGCTCGTCGCGATTGCCCGAGTTGTAAAACAAAACAACTTTTTGATCAGCTTTGACTTTGAATCCGTTTATTTCGGTATCTGCGGTGGCGGTGCGACGAAAGTGAATAACCGGAGTTGCCCAGCGCACGATTTCTTCGACGGCAGTTTTTGTGTGCGTATCAAAGTTGTCGAACCAAACTTTGCGCTGATCCTGATTCTCGGTGAGCGCAACCATGCCGTGTGTAATTGCATTGCGGGTCGTCTCGTGTGCGGTCCGCCCGCACCAAAACCGATCTGCACAGGTTGCGGCGTGCGAGTCACGTCAAATTTGTAGGGATCTTTGAATGCTCGCTCGTCGCGATTGCCCGAGTTGTAAAACAAAACAACTTTTTGATCAGCTTTGACTTTGAATCCGTTTATTTCTGTATCTGCGGTAGCGGTGCGACGAAAGTGAATTACCGGAGTTGCCCAACGCACGATTTCTTCGACGGCAGTTTTTGTGTGCGTATCAAAGTTGTCGAACCAAACTTTGCGCTGATCCTGATTCTCGGTGAGCGCAACCATGCCGTATGTAATTGCATTGCGAGTCGTCTCGTTGCCAGCCACAACCAGAAGGATAAAAAAACTGCCGAATTCTTGACTCGTGAGTCGCTCGCCGTCGACGACTGCATGCATCATCACGCTCGTCAGATCGTCTGTTGGGTTTGCCAGTCGAGCCTCGCCGAGTGCTTGAGCGTACGAGAACATGCCGATGGCGGCTTCCATTAGACCTTCGAAAGTTCCGCCGAAGTCTGGGTCGCCCGCGCCGAGAATTGTGTTTGTCCAGTTAAAAATTTGACGCTCATCTTCTGCAGGAATGCCCATCATTTCGCAAATTATCTGCAACGGAAATCGGGCGGCGATCGCGTCGACGAAATCAAACTCTTGGTCGGCAAATTCATCCATGACCGAGTCGATTATCGTGCGGGCTTTTACTTTCACATATTCTTCGATGCGGGCGATCTCGCGGGGCGTGAAACCTTTTGAAACGATTGAGCGAAGTCGAAAATGCTTGGGGTCATCCATGTTGATCATCGAGCCAAAAAACTCGTTGAGTTCTTGCGAGAGATCGATGATGTTCGAACCCTTGCCGCTGCAAAAAAGTTGCGGGTTACGGCTCACATGCCAGATGTCGTCGTGGCGGGTGAGTGCGATGTAGCCGGGCCCTTTCGGTGCGATCGCCAACTCCATTTCTTCGAAAAAGCGATATGGGTCTTCGTTGCGCAGTTTGGCGAACGCCGACTCGCGGAAGTCTCGGGGGCCGCGCCAAAACTCTGGTGACGAGAGGTCAATGTCGTTAAGCGCCACGTCAAATAACTGCATCAACCCACATTAGAACGCGAGCCGAATGCCTTGCGACTCGTTGCGAGGTTCGGCGACTTTTCGTGGGGCGTCCAAGGCTGGCTTCGCAAGAATGTGGTCAAACGGCTAGGGTTTTGCAACGCTAAGAGTTCAAAACAGGGAGCAAAAGTCATGCCAGAAGCAGTCATCGTCGCCACAGCACGAAGCCCAATCGGTCGCGCCAACAAAGGCACGCTCACAGAATTGCGTCCTGACGATATGTCGGCACAAATTGTGCGCGCATTGATGGCCAAAGTGCCACAACTCAAAGCAGATGACGTCGAAGATTTGATGATGGGTTGCGGTCAGCCAGCAGGCGAAGCGGGCTTCAACATTGCTCGCGTTGTTGCAGTGCTCGCGGGTCTTGACAATGTTCCTGGTGTAACAGTGAACCGTTATTGCTCGTCGAGTTTGCAGACAATTCGCATGGCTGCACACGCAATTAAATCTGGCGAAGGCGATTGCTTTATCGCTGCCGGTGTTGAAACTGTGAGTCGCTATGCATCAGGTGCAAGCGACATGGCACCGAACGCAATTTTCAAACCATCTGGTGAGCGCACCAAGGCGCGTGCTGCTGGTGGTCAAGGTGTTTGGTCTGCCGCAACTGGTTTGCCCGACATGTATATCGCGATGGGTCAGACTGCAGAGAACGTTCGCGAACTCGAAGGCGTAACTCGTCAAGAGATGGACGAATTCGGCGCGCGCAGTCAACAACGCGCGGTTGCCAACCAAGAGAACGGTTTCTTTGATCGCGAGATCACGCCGTTGACCTTGCCAAACGGAACAGTCATTTCAAAAGATGACGGCCCACGCGCAGGCACAACTGCTGAAGGTCTTGCAGGTTTGAAACCGGTGTTTCGTCCCGATGGCCAAATCACAGCAGGCAACGCGTGTCCGTTGAATGATGGCGCTGCAGCAGTCATTGTTATGAGCGACACGAAAGCCAAACAGCTCGGTATCAAGCCTTTGGCGCGAATCGTTTCGTCTGGTGTTTCGGGTTTGAATCCAGAAATCATGGGACTCGGACCAATCGAAGCTTGTCGTCAAGCGCTTAAGCGTGCAGGAATGACGATCGATCAAATTGATTTGGTCGAAATTAACGAGGCGTTTGCTGCTCAAGTTATTCCGTCAGCAAAACATTTGGGCATTCCAATGGAGAAGTTGAACATTCACGGTGGCGCAATCGCGCTCGGTCATCCTTTCGGCATGACTGGTGCACGCATCATGACAACACTGATCAACGGTTTGCAACACACTGACAAACGTTTCGGTCTCGAGTCGATGTGCGTTGGCGGTGGCCAAGGCATGGCGATGATTATTGAGCGTTTAAAGTAACTAGCGCGAAATAATTAGCACTAGATAACTAAATCTGACTGCGCAAGTGCATGAAGCC
>CANKZL010000046.1 GCA_947488385.1 Acidimicrobiaceae bacterium
AAATCTTTCAATCATTGCTGCGGGGTCAAATGTTTGAGCCATAAAAATATTTTAGTTCGTCTCGGGCGACTCGGTCGCACGATCGATAACCGGCATCGCCCGCACTGAATTAAGCATCTGTTTTCGCACGGCATCATCAGCCTCGGCAAAATCACGCTGACTCATGACCTCGAGCGGCGCCAACGAATCTGGCTCGGGTCGCGCGCTCTTCCAAAACCAAACCGTAGCTGAGGCCAAGCCGGCCGCGACCACGAGCAAACTCATGGCTATAAAGTTCAGCGAAACAGCGAAAACGACAACATCAAAGTTCATACGGCTAGATGCCAAACTAGTCGTTGATGAATAGCGATTTGCTCAACCTGCTTTCAACGCTCGCTTTCTTTGCAGCCGGCTTTGCTCTACTCAGGTGGATCAACAGATTTGAGCCGCAGTGGGTATCGCGTGACGGCACAAGATTTAGCGCCCGAATGACCGAGGATCTTCCAGATGCAACGAAATGGGCAGATGTGCGCGTAACAGTTGATGCAACGCGATTAATTGTTTACGGACGAGGTCGACGCGGAAAATCTTTTCGCGGGCGTTGGAAGATTAGTTACTTCACAGATACTGATGATTTGAAACGCCGCCACTACGTCGTGGTTAACGAGATTGACAGTGACGATCGGGCTATTTTACGAGTGCCGGCGACAAGCAAGTGTGTGGCCGCACTTGACGCAATCGTCGCTAAATAAAATTCAAGCCAATCTAGATTGCGTGTTTGGTGAGAAAGTCTGTAAGTGGCTTACCGACTTGATCAAGGTTGATTAAGAATGCGTCATGTCCGTGCGGAGAATCAATTTCGACGTACTCACAAGTTCCGCCAACATCGTTGATCATGTCGCGAATCTGTTTTTGTTGATAAGTCGGATACAAGATGTCGCTTGAGATACCAACCGAAAGTACAGGCGCTGCGATTCGCGAGACCGCATTTTGCAGAGTGCCGCGACCACGAGCAACATCGTGTAGATCCATTGCTTTGCCAATGATCAGATAACTGTTCGTGTCAAAGCGACGAATGAGTTTGTCGCCGTGGTGGTCGAGATAGTTTTCAACCTCAAATTTGTCCCAGAGTCCAAGACCGTTGTAGTCGGCATCCATATCGGCAAGTTCGCGACCGAATCGATCGGTAAACACGTTGTCACTGCGAAAGGTGACCTGGGCGATCATGCGTGCTATCGCCAAACCCTGCCAAGGACCTTCACCGATTGCGGCGTCGTAATAGTCGCCACCCTGCCATTTGGGGTCAAGACGAATCGCGCGACGCCCAATTGCGCCCCAAGCGATTTGCTGTGCGGTTGCTTGTAAACATGTTGCTATCGGCACCAATGTGCGAACTCGATGCGGAAAGGTGATCGCCCACTCAAGCACTTGCATGCCGCCCATTGATCCGCCAATTACTGAGTGCCAAACATCAATGCCGAGCATGTCGCTGACACGTACTTGCGCGCGCACCATGTCGCGCACTGTGATTACCGGAAATCGTGAACCATATTGTTTGCCATCTTGCGGGTGTAGCGAAGCAGGACCCGTTGAACCTTGACAACCGCCGAGTGAATTAGTGCAGACAACAAACCATTTGTCTGTGTCGATCGCACAACCTGAACCAACGAGACCTTCCCACCAACCTGGTGTTGGCGAACCCTCTTCGGCGCTTCCGGCTGCGTGCGAGTCACCCGTCCATGCGTGACACAACAAGATTGCATTCGACTTTTCAGCGTTTAGTTCGCCCCAAGTTTCGTAAGCGATTGTGACGTCTTGCAAAGTTTTTCCGCTGTCGAGCGCAATCGGTCGATCAGCAGGAAAGTTCAAAAACTTTCGAGTTCCAGAAGGTTGCCCAGCACTCCACGCACCAGTCGCGGGATAATCAAATCTGGCCATTGCTGAACTCCTTTCGTTGCTGATTGCGCGTAAAGCCGCGAGGAATCGCATTTGGAGTTCGGCCCGTTGCTCCGCCGAAGCGGAGCCACATCCCCACCCGAAGGTGAGCTGGCACCGTGGGCTTCAACCCCGGTTGCCGGACCATTTGGTCACTCCTGATGCAACACTCGCAACCTTCGCCTAAACGTTGATTGCCGTATCAACGATAGCGGGATAGCGTGGGGTTTAACACGCGGGCGGAGTTGGGGTCTATTCGTGTTCGTCTAGCGCGCATGCAGCCGTGCCACCTGGCAGATGCTGGCGATTTTTTGCAATCACTTTATAAATTGCGGATGAAATCAGCCGTACCACAGGCAAGTCGATGGCGACACCGAGTATTGCCCAACCGAAATTACTCGACCGCAAAAGTGCGGCTACTGCCCTACTGCCTGAGCGAATAGTCGAATCACGAAACACCCACTGCAACGCAGCGTTACATTGCTCGGTTGTCAAGCCAAGTTGAAGCAAGTCTGCTTTTTGGTGCGCAACAATTTTTGCTTCAGTTTTTACTCGACGTTCAATGAACCCGACACAGCGAGCACAAAAGGCACAATCACCATCCCAAATTAGAAAGTCTGATGTGAGTGTGTTCACAGATGTAACGATAGTTGCGATAGTTCGCAAAACCCTGATGAGGCGTTTGAAACTGTCGTCACAGATACGCTGAAACATCATGTATCGGTTTCTATTGCGACCAAGTTGGGTGCTGCTACATGTGACAGTCGTCGCGACAATCGTGCTGATGATCAACTTAGGTATCTGGCAGTTCAGTCGTTACCACGAACGAATGGACTTTAACGAAATCGTGTCGGCGCGCATCGAAGCACAGCCACAAAATCTGAACGAATTATTGCTTGAAATTGAAACCGGCACCAAGACAGCAAAAGACGCCGAGTGGCTGAACATCATCACTTCTGGTGAATATCTCGACGAACAGACTGTAAACGCGGTCAACAGATCGCAAGGTGGCTTTTCTGGTGTTGACCCACTAACGCCAATGCGAGTTGCTGGCGGCAATCAACTAGTGCTCGTCAATCGAGGCTTTATTGCTCAAAGCACACAGAACCAAGAAGCTGCGCAGGCACCAGCCGGCACTGTTGAAATTTTAGGTCGCGTGCGCATTTCAGAGGTGCGAAAGACAGGTGGCTTGAGCGACCCTGCTGACGGTGTGCTGAAAGAAGTAATCAATATCAACCTCGATCGTCTTGGTCAGCAAATTCAAGGTCTCAACACCGAAATCTTTATCGAAGTTTTGAAATCAAACCCAGCAGACGCGTCGTTCTTGGTGCCGATTGCAGACCCAGTACTCTCGAGCGGCTCGCATTTGAGCTACACCGCGCAATGGTTTATTTTTTCGGTCTTTGTTGCCGCCGGCTGGGTAGTCGTCGTGCGACGAAAACTTAAATCAGGCTAAGTTTTCGACGAAGCCTTCGAGCTGTCGCAAGTTTCGACACTCAAAAACACCGTCGGTGTGGGCGCCGTATTCGCCAACAATTGAATCGCCAGTATTCCAATACGACTTTGGCTCGGGGTTCAACCAATAAACATGGCGCGCTCGCTTGCGCATTTCTTTGACCACCCAAGACTGTGCGGCGTGATAGTTGTTTCGTGCGTCGCCGAGCAACAAAATTGTCGTCTTTGAGTTGATGTCTTTGCCATATCGTTCAAAGAACACCTCAAATGCATGGCCGTAGTCGCTGTGGCCGTCCACCCAAACCACATCGGCTTCAGTGTTTACTTTGTTGATCGCTTCGCCGATATCTTCGGTCGCTTTGAAATATTTCGTGACTTCATCAATGCCATCAATAAACACGAACGATCGAACTTTTGAGAACTGATGCTGAATCGCATAGACGAACATCAAAGTGAAGCGCGCAAACGCCGCCACACTGCCTGAAATGTCTGCAACCACCATTAGCTCAGGCTTGGCTGGGCGCGGGTAACGAAACTTTGGGTCGGCAGGTACTCCGCCATAACTCAAAGAGTGGCGAACTGTGTTGCGAAAATCAAGCGGACCTTTTCGACCGTGGCGGCGCTTTCGCGCCAAGCGTGCTGCGAGTTTTCGTGTCAACGGGTAAAGAGCTTTCTTTAAACTTTGCATCTCGTCTCGACTTGCATGCATGAACTCAACGTCTTCAGGCAGAGGCTTGCGCAGAGTTTTGGCCATCGCCTCGGCGCCACGATCAGCCACAAGTCGTCGGCGAATTTCTGACTCGACTTCTTGCTTGAACTGTTCAATCCGACTTTCGAATTCGTCTTTTTCAAGTCGCTCTTCAAGAGATGAGAGTTCTTGTTTGCTCATCTCGCGATTTGCATCCATCAGTTTTTGCAACATGTTGTCAAGATCCAGATTGCGCAATGTGCGATACAAGTAGTAGGTGCCGCCAACTGGTCGTCCTGGCTCCATGCCGGCAAAACGCTGCACAGATTGTTTTGCGAGCGCACGCATCATCGCTTGGTCCCCGCTCATCAATGCACGCATCAACATCGCTGCGATTTCTTCTGGGGTCAGCGAATCCATTCCGCCACCCGAACCTTTGCCTTCACCCTGGCCCTTTACTTGATCGGCCTGCTCTTGCATCTCGCGCCAGAAGTCATCTGGCTTGCCTTCTGCGTTGATCTCATACTCAGGTCCGCGAAGCGAGAAATAAACTTCAAAAATTGTTTCAAACACTCGCCAGTGAGCGTTATTTTTTACCAGCGTCGCACCGAGCGCATATTTGAACGCATCGCGGTCTTCAATCGGTATCACCTTGACGGCTTCCATCGCATCAAGATTCTCGGTCAAACTCACGGGCAACCCCGCGCTTCGCAGTTCAACGATGAAGCCCGACATCAGGTCAAGCACAGGCATCGCGCAACCTCACTTAGTGACTGAAAGTTCTTTTGCCGCTTTGGCGATGTCGGTCTGGTATTTCAAGAGAATATGCAAAGTCTCTTTTGCTTCTTTTTCATCGATTGTTTCGATACCCAACAACATCAGAGTGCGCGCCCAGTCAAGTGTCTCGCTGACTGACGGAGCCTTCTTCAAATCGAGTTGGCGAATGCTGCGCACAATGCGGGCAATTTGATCCGCCAAGTTTTCGCTGATATCAGGAACTTTGTTCAGCACGATTTCTTTTTCGCGCTCAAGATCTGGGTAGTCAACATGCAGATAGAGACAGCGGCGCTTCAACGCTTCTGAAAGTTCGCGAGTGTTGTTTGAAGTCAAGAACACCAACGGAATCTGTTTGGCTGTGATCGTGCCGAGTTCAGGGATTGAAACTTGATACTCAGAGAGAATCTCGAGCAACAACGCCTCAGTTTCGACTTCGACACGGTCAACTTCGTCGATCAACAAGACAACTGGCTCTTCGCTTGTGATCGCCTCAAGCAATGGACGCGTCAACAAAAACTCTTCGCTGAAAATATCGTCGTGTACTTCGCTCCACGAATCGCTGGTCTTATCGGCCTGAATGCGCAAGAGCTGCTTCTTGTAGTTCCATTCGTAGAGCGCCTTTGACTCGTCAAGACCCTCGTAACACTGCAGTCGAATCAATCGCGCGCCAGTCATATCGGCGACGCTCTTTGCGAGTTGAGTCTTGCCCGTACCTGCAGGGCCCTCGATCAAAACTGGCTTGCCCAATCGGTCAGCCAAATAAACGACTCCGGCAATGCCGTCATCTGCGAGGTAATTTTCTTTTTTTAGCCCGCTGCGAACGGAAGCTACATCTTTAAAGCGTGGTTTCACCCGCATAACCCTAGCCGTCAAGGCTTGCCGCAACTAAGCGCAACGACTGCATAAATCGCAATACGATTGACCCTCATGGCAACGCCCACTGCCCGATCGGGTCTGCTGCGAGCCAACCTCACGGTCGCCGCCGGCACGGCCATCAGTCGCATCACCGGCGTGGTTCGCATCATTGTGTTTGGCGTAATGGTCGGGCAGACCGCTCTGGCAGATGCCTACGACGCCGCCAATAACGCCCCGAACGTTGTCTACGAACTTTTGCTCGGCGGCATTCTTACTGCGACGCTCGTGCCACTTTTCACTCGCCAAATGCAAGATGGTGACGACGATGCATTGAGCGCAATTTCAAGCGTCGCCGTCAGTGCACTGGCTGCGTTGACGGCTATATCAATTGCTCTCGCACCACTTATCTTTCGCCTCTTTTCGCTGAACCCATCAAGCGAGATTGATATTGAACTGTTTCGCCAGACAGGCACTCTGCTGACCCGATTGTTTTTGATTCAGATCTTTTTCTACGGTGTGACATCAATTAGCAGTTCGATCTTGAACGCTCGCAAACAATTTTTTGCCGCCGCGTGGACTCCAGTTCTGGCCAATCTCGTCACGATCGCGACATTATTGATGATCAACAATGTGAGCAAAGTTGACCCACCAACTTTGGGCGAAGTTACGACAAACAATCCGTTGCGTTGGCTGCTGGGTCTCGGTTCAACTAGCGGCATCATCGTGATGACGGTTGCGATGTTGATCGCCCTACGACGAAACGCAGTGCGAATCAGATGGAACTTTGATCTCAAACATCCGGCAGTTCGACAATTGCTCAGACTTTCAGGTTGGGCTGTTGGTTACGTTGCAGCAAATCAGATTGCGCTAGTTGTGATCAAGAATTTGGCCAAGCCAGGCAGCGGCAATGTCGACGCTTATTCGAAGGCTTACACATTTCTTTCACTGCCCCACG
>CANKZL010000047.1 GCA_947488385.1 Acidimicrobiaceae bacterium
GGCGAGACGTTGAAAATTACATACGCCAGTCATCCGCCAACAGTCGTGTTGATGGCGGGTTTGCAAGGTTCGGGTAAAACAACAAGCGCGGCAAAACTTGCCAACTGGTTCAAATCGCAAGGGCGACAGCCTTTGCTCGTTGGTGCCGACTTGCAACGACCAGCCGCAGTCGAACAGTTGCGCGTATTGGGGGCGCAAATTAATGTCCCCGTTTTTTCTGAACCTGGTGACCCTGTAAACACTGCGCGACTTGGTCTGGCAGAAGCACAGCGAATTGGTAAAGATGTTTTGATTGTCGACACTGCAGGCCGTTTGGCGATCGATGCAGAAATGATGCAACAGGTTAAAGAAATCTCGCAGGCGGTGCAGCCAAAGTTTACGTTTTTGGTGATTGATGCAATGACCGGCCAAGACGCGGTGACTGTCGCGCAGTCTTTTGATGCGACTTTGTCAATTGACGGTGTGATTCTTTCGAAACTTGACGGCGATGCACGCGGTGGTGCTGCGTTGTCGGTCAAGCAAGTGCTCGGCAAGCCGATTGCGTTCGCCTCGACTGGCGAAAAACTTGATGCCTTTGAACAATTTCATCCCGACCGAATGGCGAGTCGCATTTTGGGAATGGGCGACATGCTCACGCTGATTGAAAAAGCCGAAAAGGTATTCGAAAAAGAAAAAGCCGAAGAGACCGCCGCGAAAATGTTTGAAGGTGACTTCACTCTTGAAGATTTTCTTGAGCAGTTGCAGCAACTCAAGAAAATGGGCTCGTTGCAAGGCGTGATGGGCATGATGCCAGGAATGCCAAAAGAGTTGAAGAATGCGCAAATTCCAGATGATCAGGTCAAGCGCACTGAGGCGATTATTTATTCGATGACACCCCAAGAGCGAGCCAACCCCGAGTTGATTAATGGTTCTCGTCGTGTGCGTATCTCGAAAGGCTCGGGAACCACCGTTGCCGACGTCAATCGCTTGGTGAAGCAGTTCAGTGAAATGAAGAAAATGATGAAACAAATGGGTGGTAAGGGCATGCTCGGTGGCAAACGCGGCAAGGGGTCAAAGGGCGATGGCATCCCTGATGAGTTGGCCGCGGCGTTGGGCTCGCGGCTAGGGCCAAGGTAGCCTTAGCGGTCGGTTCATTTGAACCATTTCGCTTAAAGATCGGAAATTCATGTCAGTTAAATTGCGTCTCTCTCGTGTGGGTAAAACCAAGAGACCTCACTATCGAATCGTTGCTGCCGACACTCGTTCAGCACGCGATACAAACTTCCTCGAAATCCTCGGCACATACCAGCCGCAACAAGAGCCATCAGCGCTCAAAGTTGATAGCGCTCGCGTTATCGCTTGGTTGCAAAAGGGTGCACTGCCAACAGAACGCGTGCGCAAGTTGCTCGAAATCGCCGGAACATGGGCCGAGTTTCAAGCGACGAAGAAGCCTGCCAAATAATGTCTGAGACGCAGAGCGCCAACTCAGCCTTGGCCCCAGTTGCTTCATCGGTATTGACACACATCGTTCGTTCGATTGTTGATACTCCAGATGCAGTGAAGATTGAGCCGGTTGAAGACGAAGGCAAGATTGTTCTCGAAGTTCGTGTCGCCGATGGCGATCTCGGACGAGTCATTGGTCGTCGCGGTCGCACAGCGCAAAGCATTCGTGCAGTCGTTCGTGCAGCAGCATCGCGCGATAATGCCGAAGTCGATGTCGACTTTCTCGACGACTGACGCCCAGACTCCAGAGGGTTTGCTTCACGTTGGGCGCGTAACGCGTCCACATGGGGTGCGAGGCGATGTTTACGTTTCGTTTTTTACTGATCGCCCCGAGCGCACTCGTGCGGGAGCAAAACTGTTTATTCAAAATAAATGGATGACCGTGACCACTGCACGCGGGCAATTGGTCTCAGGTAAGTCGAGCCCGAGCCAGTCGACTACTTGGCTGATGCACTTTGCCGGTATTGACGATCGCAATTTGGCTGAGCGACTCTGCAAAAACGATGTTTTCGGTGAGCCGATCGAAGATTCAAGCGTGATGTGGGTGCACGAATTGATTGGTGCGCAAGTTGAAGATCTCTCAGGTACCAAACACGGTCGCTGTGTCGCTGTGGTCGATAACCCAGCGCACGCTTTGCTTGAACTCGAGTCTGGGGCACTAGTGCCAATCGTCTTTGTTGTGAATCGAACCAAAGAGCTGATCACAATTGATCCACCAAAAGGATTATTTGATCTAAACGAAGGTGACGAATGAACGCAAAATCAAGTTTTCGAATTGATGTGTTCTCGATTTTTCCGAAACTTGTCGACGAGTTTTGCAGCGAAAGTTTGCTCGGGCGTGCGCGCGAAGAGTCACTTGTAGATTTGCGCTGTCACGACTTGCGTGATTACGGCGACGAATCACGACGAGTTGACGATGCGCTCTATGGCGGTGGCGCCGGAATGTTGTTTAGACCTGAGCCAATTTTTAAGGCAGTCGAAGCGGTGCAGCCCCAGCGGCCAATGTTTTTGTTGTCGCCAGGTGGCAAAAGATTTGACCAAGAATTTGCCGACAAATTGAGCAAGACAAGCGGTTTTAGTTTGTTGTGTGGTCGATACGAGGGTGTTGATCACCGAGTTGTTGAGCACTTGATTGATGGCGAAATTTCAATTGGTGACGTCGTCTTAAGTGGCGGTGAAGTCGCCGCATGTCTCGTGATCGAGGCCACGACGCGTTTATTGGCTGGAGCGATGGGTAACGACGAGTCGCCAGTGTCAGAAAGTTTTGGTGTCTCGCGAATGCTTGAAGAGCCGCACTACACGCGTCCCGCAGAATTTCGTGGCTGGGAAGTACCAGAGGTTTTGCGCAGTGGCGACCATGCCAAAATCGAGCGCTGGAGACGCGCCCAGGCGCTGCATCGCACCGTGACGTTTCGACCTGACCTCATAGAACGCCGTGGTGGCTTGAGCAGCGTTGAAAAGAGGCTGTTGGAAGAGTTCCCCTGTGTGCCGTATCCTGAAGGCTCACTATGAAACCTACAGACATCGTCGATAAGCAATCTCTCCGCACCGACATTCCAAAAGTTGGTCCCGGCGATGAAGTAAAAGTTCACGTTCGCGTCGTTGAAAGCGGCAAAGAGCGCGTGCAGATTTTTCAGGGCAACATAATTTCGGTATACGGATCAGGTGTCGCCGAGAGCTACACCGTTCGCAAACTCAGCTACGGCGTCGGAGTCGAGCGAACATTCCCGATTCATAGCCCATCGGTGGCAAAGCTTGAAGTTGTCAAGCGCGGCGATGTTCGTCGTGCGAAGCTCAACTACTTGCGCGAGCGAACCGGCAAGTCGGCAAAAGTTCGCGAACTTCGCGAAGACCAATAAATAATTCTCGTTTATCTCGAGCAAGCCGTGCTGATTAGTCGGCGTCCACATTGAACACTGACGATCTTGAGCAGTTCGAAGCAGAACGTGAGCTTCAATTAGCCCAGGAGTATCAAGACGTCGTCAACTTATTTAAGTTCGCCGTAGAAACAGATCGCCGGTTTTATCTGGCCAACAAAGTTGATGTCAAGGTCATCGCCGAAGGCGTGCGACCACTACTTGAGGTGACACTGTCAGACGCATGGGTTTGGGATCTTTACCGCAAGAGCCGGTTCGTGCCCCGAGTGCGAGTGATGAGTTTCAAAGACCTGAACATCGAAGAGTTGCCACCAGTCGAGGCTTAACAACCAAAGAACGCGCCACCGCGCGAATGGCTCGAGCGAGGTGGGCCGAAGAACTCGTTGCAAGTTTTTATGCACGCAACGGGCATGAAATTGTGGCGCGCAACTGGCATTGCCGTGAAGGCGAACTCGACATCGTGGCAATCAGACGCAGCAACACTTCGTTGATAATTGTCGTCATTGAGGTCAAGGCTCGAGCGACAAATAATTTTGGCTCACCACTCGAAGCAGTGACATTGGCGAAGCAAAAAAAATTGCGTATCGCAACAAAGAAGTTTTTGCAATCAAGACCTGAGATATCTGGCGAAGCGAGATTCGACATCGCTGCCGTTCTCGGCACCAAGATTGAAGTGTTAGAAAACGCTTTCTAAAATTTACTTGCGGCGGTCCCAGCAGGCGTAGTGCCAGTGACGTCGTAAATCTGGCGCATCAGCCGGCACACAAACGTAATGACCCATGCCTTTTGTAATTTCTTGGTTACACCCAGGGCAGATATAACTTTTGAGCGCTTCGTAGGGTTGCACACGGCGAACTTCAACATCGCCGTATAAACCATCCCAAATTGATTGCGACATTTAATTAACCCGTAAAAGCCCAGATCACGAGTGAGATGATTGCGAGCATCGCACTCGCGACAATGAAATAGTCAATGGGTCTGGTGTTTCGTTTGCGAGTCGGGTTGAATCCCATATGGCAAGTATCGTCTATGAAATGGAAACTCTGCAGGTTTTTCGCAAAAATTCTGTTGTTACTGTGACGATTAACCAGCCAAAAAAGAAAAATGCAATCGACCGTTCAATGTGGGATGGACTGACTGAGATTTTTCGAGAGATTGCGGCGAATGCCAACGACCGCGTCGTGGTTGTGACTGGTGCGGGGCAAGACTTTTGTTCGGGTGCCGACCTGAGTGCGCGCGGTGGGGCGAACCAAGAGCAAGTGCATCAACTAGCGGCAATGCGTCGGGTGAATGATGCATGTATCGCATTGCAACGGATGCCTCAGCCGACGATTGCCAAGGTGCGAGGAGTCGCAGTTGGTGCTGGTTGCAATTTGGCATTGGGATGCGACTTGGTTGTCGCTGCCGACAACGCCCGCTTCTCAGAAATTTTCGTGCGCCGAGGGTTATCGCTTGACTTTGGTGGCTCGTGGGTTTTGCCACGACGAATCGGCATGCATCGGGCAAAAGAACTCGCATTTTTTGGAGAGATCGTTGGCGCGAGCGACGCATTTGAGATGGGGTTGGTGAACCGAGTTTTGCCTGAGAACGAAATTGATAACTTCGTCGACGAGTGGGCGAGCAGGCTTGCCGCTGGTCCGCCGATTGCGCTTGCGCAAACAAAACGGTTGTTGAATAATTCTTTGAACGTCACGCTTGAAGAGGCTTTGGACGATGAGGCTGCCGCACAGACAGTTAATTTCTCAACGAGTGATACCGCAGAGGCAATGCGTGCGTTTATCGAGAAGCGAGATCCAAAATTTACCGGAAAGTAGTTTTTGCTCTCGCAGTAATTGCGACTCTGGCGATGACGCCGCCAGTAGACGACACAGTTAGCGACCCAGTTAGCGATACGGTGCCCGACGAGCAAGGCGGAGGTGTCGTAGTTGATGATTCTTTGCCGGCAATTGACCCAGCAACTCAGACGACTTTGCCTGCAGGTTGCACGGCGCCACGCACGGCAACGGCAACTTTTCTTGGTGAACTGGTTTCAACTGATGATCTGATCGCCACATATCGAGTTGTTCAACTGCGTGGCGGTTCATTTGGCGCATATGTCAACGCCGGATTAATCGCCGTGCGATATGCCGATCGCGAGACACGGTTTTTGGAAACCGGCCAGACCTATTTGGTCGGCGCAGCCGCGAGCGAACTGTTTGTAACCCTTGAATCAAAAGTCAGAACCAAGAAAGATCTCTTTGGTGGAGACGCAGTTGTTGGAATCGACGAGTCAGATACACCTTGTCCAAAAACTGAGGATGCTGTGGTTACTTTGAAACCCAACGGAGAATTTATTGAGTCGGGTGTGCTGACTTTGTTGCGCAAACAGCCGAGCAGTTTGCTGCAGGTCGCAGTCTTGCCGTGGGTCTTCGTTTTGATTTTTCTGATCGGTCTTGTGATTACAAAACGACTGATTGACGGCGCTCGCCGTTCTTCGCGACGTAAATAGTTATCTGTTAGCGACTAGCGAAAGCCTGGGTGGCGGCCGCGCGAATTTGTGTCACGGCGTTGGTTAATCCTTTTGGATCACGAAACAATGCACTGCCGGCGATCAAAACATTTGCCCCAGATTTTGCCGCACCTGAAACAGTGTCAACGCTGATTCCGCCGTCAACTTCGAGGTTGACTTTGTCGTCAAGGTTTGCCGCTGAAATCATTTTGCGCACTTCGGCGATTTTTGGCTCCATCGTTTGAATATATTTTTGGCCGCCAAAACCAGGGCGAACCGTCATCACCAAAACCATGTCGACAAGATCGAGCACGTTGCTCACTGCGCTTGCGGGTGTTTCAGGATTGAGCGCAACCGCAGCGTTGGCGCCAAGACTGTTGATCGTTTCGAGAGTTTTACGCAGGTCAGGGCAAGCCTCAACGTGCACGATTAGACGACTGCAACCAGCTTCGACGTAACGTGCAGCCATTGCTTCAGGTGTAAGCACCATCAAGTGAGCCTCGAACGGCAGTTTTGTGAGCGAGCGAGTCGAAGCGATGATGTCTGGGCCAAAGGTCAGGTTGGGCACGAATTGCCCGTCCATGACGTCCCATTGAATGAGGTCGACGCCGGCTTTGTCGAGTTCGCAAATCGCCTC
>CANKZL010000048.1 GCA_947488385.1 Acidimicrobiaceae bacterium
GGCTACAACTATTTATGGTCACCACTCGTGATTCATGCTCGCGAGTTAATTCAAAGCGGCGCGATCGGTCGAGTCACTCACTATCGCGGTCGATTCTTGTCGATGTATGGCAGCGATGAACTTGGTCTGCTCACATGGCGATTCAAATTTGCTCAAGCTGGCTACGGCGTTACCAGTGACATCTTGAGTCACTCTGTTTCGCTCGCCCACTTCTTGGTCGGAGGAATCAAAGAAGTAACTGGCATGAAAGCCAACACAATTACGCATCGCCCGTTGCCGACTGGCGCTGCCAGTCATTATGGTCGGGGCTCTGCGAGCGACCCGAAAGGTGAAGTCGAAAACGAGGACTTCGCGTCGATGCTCTGCAGTTTCGAAAATGGTGCAACCGGCACTTTTGAAACAAGCCGATCAATGGTCGGCCCAGAAAGCCAAAATGCGTTTGAGGTCTACGGCACCGAAGGCGCTCTTTCTTGGAATCTTGAAAAGATCAACGAATTGCAGTTCTACAAACGAGAAGACGGCGTCAACACGGGCTACAAAACAATCTTCGGCGGAGATCGCTTTCCGTTTCACGGTGCGTTTGCGCCAGGCATGGCCAATGCAATCGGCTTCGAAGATCTTGTAGCAATCGAAGACCTCAACTTCATGAATTGCCTCACTTCATCTGAGCGCTACACACCTGGATTCAAAGAAGCAGTCGATGTAGTCAGCGTGCAACAGGCTCTAATCAATTCTTGGACTTCGCGCAAATGGGAGCCTGTCGTCGACCTGACGAAATAACTAGTTATTCGCGAATTACTCGGGGTCTAAAAACGAGCGCAAGTTCGCACTGTTGTGCGGGTGACGCAATCTGGCCAAAGTTTTTTGTTCAATTTGGCGCACTCGCTCGCGTGTCACCTTCATTTTGTCGGCAACTTCTTCAAGCGTAAAGATGCGATCAAACTGACCTATGCCAAAACGCATCGCCACGATTTCTTTTTCGCGCTCAGGTAAATCTCCCAATGTCTTTTCAACCGCGTCGCGCAGCTGTGCTCGCTCTGTCGAACCCAGCGGATCGTTCTCGTCACTATCGGCAATAGTGTCGCCAACGGTCAAGTCATCGGTGTTGTAGCCAACGGGTGCATCAAGACTTGTTGTCGGAATTGCCAATTGCATGACGTCTAAAAGTTTTTCGACCGTCAAACTGCTGCGTAACGCCACTTCTTCTGGTGTTGGCAGGCGTCCTAGTTCGGCAGTCAGATCTCGTTCGGCGCGTTGAACTCGATTGACGATCTCCATCATGTGGCCCGGTATGCGAATGTTGCGACCCTGATCGGCCAACGCACGCGTCATAGATTGACGAATCCACCAGGTTGCATACGTTGAAAACTTGAAGCCTTTTTCGAAGTCGTACTTATCGGCAGCGTGCATCAAACCGATGTTGCCCTCTTGAATCAGGTCGGCAAGTTGCAATTCTTTTCGGTCATAACGCCTGGCAACCGAAACAACAAGGCGCAGGTTCGCGCGAACCATGTGGTCTTTAGCCTTCTCGCCCTCTTTGGCAATTCGTTGCAGTCTTCGCCGCTCAGAAAAATCAAGTTCACTGTGTGTTGCATTCAACTGTTGTTGTGCATCAATGCCGGCCTTGATTTTTTTGCCAAGGTCTTTTTCTTCATCGGCGGTCAATAAATCAACTTGACCGATCTCGTTCAAGTACAAACGAACTGAGTCAGACCCAAGGCTGTCTTTTGACGCCGATGATGTCATTCGTGCTCCCCAACTCGACCGTTCAACCAACCGAGTAACTGCTCTGCTGCAGATTCTGCCATATTCGGCGTATCTAGGTTTTCGAGCAACAATCGCGCCGAGCGATCAATTTGAATTTGCTCTGGGTCACTCACGGTCACTCGATGTGCAAGTTCTCGCCGAACAGCGGCGGCCAGCAAGTTCCATGCTTCACGAACTGGCTGTGACTCAACGTCAGCAACGGCTGCACGCTCTAAAACTTCGCGTGCATCTGGGTCGGCGTTCTCAAGCGACTGAGCCACGTCACCGAGCGCAGCACCCACCGCAAGGTACGCACGACGATGCACGTCATCTAAGAACAGCGCTTCGGAAAGCCAGTTGGCAATTTCTTCCCAATGAGAAAACATCAAAGCCAAAACGACAAATTCGGCCGAATCACCACGCCGATTCATCGGTGCAGCAGCGATCGTCACCGACGGGTTGCGAGTGCGCCGCTCGGCGAGTTTCACCAAATCTGCAACGGGAATACCAACATGTGTTGCCACTTGTCCTGCATAAATTTTTCTGACGTTCGTGTCTGGGTGTTCGTTGATCACTGCCATCGCTTGTTCGGCCGTACGTGATCGCGCCTCGGGAGTCGCCACCGAACCCGCGTCAAGCACACGCTGCAAACGGAAACCCAAAAATGGCTGGGCTGTTTCAACCGCCTTGGCCAACGAGCCAGGATCAGAATTCGCCAAGTCGCCCGGGTCTTTGCCCTGCGGAAAATGTGCAACCCCCACTTCGACTTTGTAGCGCTGCTCCCATTCATAAAATCTTTCGGCCGCACCTTGCCCCGCGTTGTCGGCATCAAACGCAAGCACAACTTTTTTGGCAAACCGTTTTAGCAAGCGAACGTGATCTTCAGTCAATGCCGTGCCACAAGTTGCAACCGCACGTCGCACTCCGCTGCGATGAAAACCAATCACGTCTGTGTAGCCCTCACAAACAATCACTTCATCGGCGGTGACAATTTCTGCTTTCGCCCAATTCAAACCGTAGAGAGTTTTCGACTTCGCATAGATCGCCGTCTCAGGTGAGTTTTTATACTTTGCTGGATCTTTGCTTCCGGGCAAAACTCTTCCGCCAAACGCGACAGGCTCACCCGAATCACGAAAAATCGGAAACATCACTCGTGCCCGAAATGAATCTTGTGCTTTACCGCGCTTATTGATGAAACCTAAGCCGGTTTCACGCAACAGATCTACTGACACTCCGATATCGCGTGACAGTGCATCCCAGTCGTCGGGGGCCCAACCAATTTTGAATTCGCGTGCCACATCTCCCGACAATCCGCGCTCACGCAAATAGTCGCGCGCCACACGCGCATCAGGTGCGGTCAGCAAGCGATTGTGATACCAATCAACGGCCTGGCTCATGATTTCGGTCAGTTGTTTTGAGCGTTGACGATCTTTGCTCTGACCACCCGATGTATAAGTGAGTTGGTAGCCCGACTTTCCGGCGATGTGCTCTATCGAACCGACGAAGTCAAGGTGTTCGATTTCTTGAATGAATTTGAAAACATCTCCAGATGCACCGCAACCAAAACATTTGTAGCGTCGCGTCTCTTCGCGAACATTGAACGACCCAGACTTCTCTGCGTGAAATGGGCACAACCCAACCCAATTTCGTCCGACACGGCGCAACTGGACATAGCCCTGAATCAGATCGACTATCGAGACGGTCTCCCGCAGTCTTTCAATGTCTGTATCAGCAATCGCCACAGGCGAAGGCTAGTTGATGAGTGTTATCTAGGCTTTTTTGCGACGGTCATGAACCACCGAAGCGACAATACCGATTGTCAGCACCCCGATAATTATCCCCAAAGAAAGCGGAACCGGGATGTGATACCAAATCGAGATCGACATCTTGACACCGACATAAATCAGGAGCACCGAAATTGTGTGAGGCATAAAGACAAACCGTTCGCGCATATCGGCAAGCAAGAAATAGAGGGCTCGAAGGCCGAGAATTGCAAACGCGTTTGATGCAAAGACGATGAATTGTTCACGACTTACGGCCAAAACTGCCGGCACCGAGTCAACGGCGAAAATCACGTCAGAAACTTCGATCAATACGAGCACAGCCAAAAGTGGCGTCGCCATGCGATGGCCGTTGTGCATGGTGAACATTTTTTGACCGTCATAGTGATCGACCGAAGGCACAAACTTGCGGAACAGCTTCATCGTGCGAGTGTCGGCGGGGTTGCTCTCTTCGTCTCCGGCCTTGAAGATTTTGACACCGGTATAGATCAAGAACACACCGAACACGACCAACAAGAACTGAAAGCGCGTGATGACTGCAACACCGACGATGATGAACACGAATCGAAGCACCAAGGCGCCGAAGATTCCCCAAAACAGTGTTCGATGTTGATATTCACGCGGAACTTTGAAGTGCGCAAAAATCATCGCCCAAACAAAAACGTTGTCAATTGAGAGACTCTTTTCAATCAAATACCCCGAGAGATATTCGATTGCCGAAGCCGAGCCTTCGCCTTGACCGTTGAACATTGCATAAATAACACCTGTGAATGCCAGACCGAGGCTGATCCACACGGCGCTTTCAATTGCTGCTTCACGAATACCGATTACATGGGCTTTGCGATGGAATACAAGCAAGTCGATTAGCAGTGCACCTGCGATGACGACCAACAACATCGGCCAACCCCACGAAGGGATGACTACATCTACGAAATTCGCTTTGTCACTCTCTGCCGCTATCAACATATTAAGCATGTGTATTTTGCCTCGACCTTTCGGGTGATGAACCAAAACTTTTTGTTTTGGTTTTACTTCCCCCGATTATCGCTTGCCATCAGGCAAGTCGGGCTATGCACACACTCTACGACAATTTGAAGAACAGAATCAAGCTTCAACTAACTTATTGAAGTTTTAGTTACTTGGTTTCAGTTTTGAGGCCACCGATTATTGATTGCGCCGCGGCAAGGCGAGCAATCGGAATTCGGTATGGCGAGCACGAAACATAGTCAAGGCCAGCGCGATAGAACAACGCAATCGACTCTGGGTCGCCGCCGTGTTCACCGCACACACCAAGTTTCAACTTGCGCTTGGCCTTGCGACCACGCTTGGCAGCAATCTCAACGAGTTCGCCGACACCGGTCTGGTCGATCGTCTCAAACGGGTTTCGCTTGAGCAAACCTGCCTCAAGATACGCAGGCATCATTCGGCTTTCGACGTCATCGCGCGAGAAACCAAAAGTCATCTGCGTCAAGTCGTTGGTGCCGAAGCTGAAGAAGTCAGCATGCTCTGCCAACTCGTCTGCACGCAGAGCCGCACGCGGCGTCTCAATCATCGTGCCGATCGTTACCTTCGGACGCGTAACTTTCTTGCCTCGCCCCGCAACTTTCACTTTCGGACGTGTCGCATATTCAACAAGTACAGCCTCGACCCACGATCTCGCCAACGCCAACTCTTCGCGAGTCACCGTCAACGGAATCATCACTTCGACAACTGGTTCGTAACCCTCGGCCGCAACTTCATCGGCGGCCTGCATCAACGCACGAACCTGCATTGCATACAAACCTGGCTTCACAACGCCAAGTCGCACACCACGAGTACCAAGCATCGGATTAACCTCTGCCCAATCGTGCGCCGCGCGCAACAACTTGCGTTCTTGTTCGTCTAGACCAGTCGTTGCGGCCTTAATTTCAAGTTCATCAACTCGTGGCAAGAACTCGTGAAGCGGCGGGTCAAGCAAACGCACTGTCACCGGCAAGCCAGACATCGCACGCAACAGCGAAGCGAAGTCTTCTTTTTGAACCACACGCAACTCTTCGAGCGCTGCAGTTTCTTCAGCAGGTGTGCTTGCCAAAATCATGCGACGTACCACCGGCAAACGATCTGGAGCCAAGAACATGTGCTCGGTTCGGCACAAACCAATGCCTTCAGCACCGTATTCGCGTGCTTTCAGCGCATCGTCTGCTGTGTCAGCATTCGCACGCACTGCAAGTTTGCCCTTGCGAAACTCGTCAGCCCATTTCAAAATCGTCTGAAACTCTTTTGTTGGTTTGGCAGCGGTCAACTGCATCTCGCCGACCATCACTTCGCCAGTTGTGCCATCAAGCGAAATTACATCGCCTTCACGCACGACAACATCGCCAACTTTGAACGACTTGCCGTCGATTTGCACCGAGTCTGCGCCCACAATTGCGGGTGTTCCCCAACCACGAGCAACTACTGCTGCGTGACTTACGAGTCCACCACGCGATGTCAAAATTCCTTTTGCCACCATCATGCCGTGCACGTCTTCTGGGCTCGTTTCGCTGCGCACCAAAATTACGGCCTCGCCACTCTTGGCTGCCGCTTCAGCGTCATCGGCAGTGAAATAAACCTTGCCGACTGCAGCACCTGGTGACGCCGCCAAACCTTTTGTCAGTGCTTTCGACTTGTTAATAAATTGCGGATGCAAAACCTGATCTAAATGTTCGGCGTTAACTCGCATCAGCGCTTCTTTTTTGGTGATCTTCCACGACTGTTTGCCGCTTCCCGATCCAGCAGTCATGTCGACAGCCATTTTCAACGCTGCGGCACCCGTGCGTTTGCCGACGCGAGTCTGCAACATCCACAACTTGCCTTGGTCAATCGTAAATTC
>CANKZL010000049.1 GCA_947488385.1 Acidimicrobiaceae bacterium
CTGACCCAGCAGTCATTGATGCGTTGTATTCGGCAAGCAATGCCGGCGTGAGAATTCAGTTAATTGTTCGGGGCATCTGTTGTTTGCGGGCGGGAGTGCCTGGCATGTCTGAGAACATAGTGGTGCGGTCAATTTTGGGGCGCTATTTGGAGCATTCGCGAATTTATCGATTCGAACACGGTTTAGAAGATGATTCGCCTTTGCATTTGATTGGTTCTGCCGACTTGATGGGTCGAAACTTAGACGGTCGCGTTGAGGTCTTGGTCCCGTTGACACACCCCAAACATCGGGCTTGGTTAGACAAGGTTTTAGGATTTTTGACGGCAGAAGATGTTGCCCACTTTGAATTAGATAGCCATGACAAGTGGATTGCTCACACGTCGGGTGAAAAAATCGGCGATGCTCAGCAACGACTACACGAGTGGGTTGTTGCAACTCAAGTCAGGTAAGCAAACAATCTGTTCACCTCGTAGTCACTTGGCAGACTTCTTGAGTTAACCATTCTCGGGCTACCGTTAGGTCAGTGTTTGCCGGTTAAAACATCAGGTAAATTCGTAATTGAAAGGTGTTAGCAGTGGACGAGATTCGTAAAAATTTCCACAATGATCTTGAGTCGGCTCGCGCTGAAGTTATTCGTTTAGGTGCATCGTTGACTGAGTCAATTCCGCGGGCAACCGCCGTTCTCCTGAGCGGCGATTTAGAAGGTGCCGACTATCTCGTTCAGGCAGATGATGAATTCGACGGTCGTAGTGCAGAACTTGAAGCAGCGTGTTTTGAAATCTTGGCCCTGCAAGCCCCAGTCGCTGCGGATCTTCGGCAAATTGTCGCAATTATCAAAATTGCTAGCGAACTTGAGCGATCAGCAGATTTAGTTGTAAACATTTGTAAAGCGGCTCGAAGAATTTATGGCCACGACATCGACCCAATGTTGCGAGGTGTCATTTCAAAGATGAGTGAACAAGCGCAAAACTTGTTTGCGGCCACGATGGAAGCGTTCGAAGAGAGCGATGCGTCAAAAGCAGCCGCAATTGACGATATGGACTCGTACCTTGACAGTTTGCATCGCCAGTTCATTCAGCAAATTTTTGAATCACACTCAAAGTCAAAAATTGATCTCCAAGTTGCTGTTCAACTTGCGGTCGTCGCGCGCTTCTACGAACGAATCGGCGACCATGCCGTGAATGTCAGTGAACGAACTCGGTTTATCGTGACTGGGTGGGTGCGTGAAAGAGGTGGCATCGACCGTTATAAAGCTCGAATCGGCGACCAAACCGGTGAAATTCTGCTGCCAACAAAAGAGCAATGATTTGAGCCACAAATCGTGGGCCTAATTTCTTTTTTTTCAGGTGCGGCGATAGCCACATTTTTAGCATTTGTTTTGTCGAAGCGCTCAACTCGAAAACTGAACAACGCAATCAAAAGTGAAAGTCTGGTCACAGCCAAGGTGCCAGAGGATCAGCTTGAGAGATTTATGGACGCGCTCGACTTGTTGCCAATTGGCATTGTCATCGTTGACCTAAAACAAGATCGTCGTGTGAGAAATAATGCCGCAGCAGCAATGACGGGTGTGCGATACGTAGACATTTTGGTTGATCAAGCGGTTGATGCAATGATCGACGAAATCAAAGTTGCAAAGTCTGGCAAAAGAATTCTTGAAGCGGTCGCGGGGACCACTCGGTATTTCAAAATCAGTGGTCAGTCAATGGACGATCAACGAGGAATAGTCACAGTTGAAGACATCACTGAGAAGTCAAGAATCGACACCGTTCAAACGGACTTTGTTGCAAACTTAAGTCACGAACTAAAGACACCAATTGGTGCTGTTGCCGCACTTGCAGATTCGTTGAATGGTGAGACTCAAACTGAAGTCGTATGGCGACTTGCCGAGCGAATCGTCACTGAGTCACATCGAATGTCGCGAATCGTTGACGATTTGCTTGATCTCTCGCGTGTTGAATTTGGTGGCACTGAAGAATGGACTGATATCGATCTTGCCGCTGTTCTTGTCGAAGTAGTCAGTACAAATCAATACGCAGCAAAGCGACAAGGCCTCGGTCTTTCTTTGACGGGATCTTCAGAGTTGCTGGTGCGCGGAGATCGTTCGCAACTAGTTTCGGTATTTTCAAACCTTGTCGACAACGCGATTAAGTACAGCGAAATAGGTGGAGTCGTAAATGTAAACAGCGCGGTTAAAGACGACGAAATTGTGTTGAGTGTGACTGACCATGGCATTGGAATTGCCGAGCGGGATCAAAAGCGAATTTTTGAGCGGTTCTATCGCGTTGACAAAGCACGAAGCCGAGCAACAGGTGGAACTGGACTGGGACTCTCAATTGTTCGGCACATTGTTTTAGAGCACGGTGGGGCAATTGACGTCAGATCAGAAGAAGGTGTTGGTTCGACATTTACAGTTCGGTTGCCACGGGTAATGGTTAAAACAAAAGAATTAGCGAAAAATCAAATGGGAGTAATGGCATGAGCATCGATAATTCAATGCCGACAATTTTGGTTGTCGATGACGAAGAGTCATTTATTGAGGCGCTTCAAGTTGGTTTGAGACGTGAAGGTTTTCGAATAGAAGTCGCTCGTGATGGCGCAGAGGCTCTGGCAGTTTTTGACACGGTTCGTCCAGATGCAGTGTTGCTTGATGTTATGTTGCCAAAGATTTCGGGAACCGATGTTTGTCGTGAGATCCGTAAAAAGAGTTCGGTTCCGATAATCATGGTTTCGGCAAAAGGTGCAGAGATAGATGCGGTCGTCGGGCTTGAAGTTGGTGCTGATGACTACATAGTCAAGCCCTATCGGTTGCGAGAGTTAGTGGCTCGGTTGCGCGCCGCTCTTAGGCGTGGCGAATTGTCAAAAACAGATGACGAAACAACTGGTGTGGGTACGGTTGCGATCGGTGCAGTCTCAATTGATCCTGAGCAACATGTCGTGGTGATTCGTGGTGAAGTTACAAAACTTCCGCTTAAAGAGTTCGAGTTGTTATACATATTGATGGCTAACGCTGGGCGAGTTATGACGCGCGATACCCTGATTGATCGAGTTTGGGGGTCTGACTATTTCGGTGACACCAAAACGCTTGATGTTCACGTCAAACGTCTGCGCGCGAAGATTGAGAAAGAGCCCTCAGAACCACAGCTTGTAGTGACTATCCGCGGGCTTGGCTATAAGTACGAGAAAATAGGGGCATAGCACTCTCAAAGTCGGGCCTTGCCCCAGCCTCGCCACTGCGACGACTTGGTCGGGTTCACGCATTAATCGCATGTGGTGAAGCAGCGTTTGCAGTCGCACTTGCAGACTCTTTGTTTTTATCGATCAGCCCAGATGCAGCGCGCAGTCGGGTGCTTTTATTTTTGGCAGTGAGTTTGGCCCCGTTTGCGGTGATTGCTCCGTTCATCGGTCCGGTCATCGATCGAATTCCGGGTGGTCGCAGATTCACCGTGTTTTTAGTCAGTGCTTTGCGCTGCGCAACGGTCGTGGCGATGATTTCGCGACTGAATTCACTTTCGCTCTTTGCGTTGGCATTTATCTCATTGGTGTTAGCTCGCACATACAGCGTCAGCAAAGCTGCACTTGTTCCAACTTTGGTAAAAAACGATGACGAGTTAGTTTCAGCAAACGGAAAGCTCGGGCTTCTTTCAGGATTAATGGGCTTTGCCGCTGCAATTCCTGCGGGACTCCTGCAGTTAATTGATGCACGAATAACGCTGTGTATGTCGGCGACGATGTTCGGTTTGGCAGGTTTGGCGGCACTTCGATTGCCACGGCACGTTGCGACGACTCCATCACAAGTTGAAGAGATCGAAACAGAAGAGTTGCGAAATAATTTAGTTAAAAGAATTGGATCATCAATGATGATTCTGCGCGGTGTAATCGGATTCCTCTTCTTTCATGTTGCATTTTGGCTTCGTGATGAACGTGCAGGCACCGCGTGGTTTGGGTTAGCTATCGGACTTTCAAGTTTGGCAATCATGATCGCAAATATGGTTGCGCCGTTGTTGCGACGCTTGATGTCGGAGCGAAAAATGATGATCTTTGCTTATCTGACAATCGGTCTGACTGGAGTGATTGCTGGAGTTGTCGGCGGCATCACTTCTGGAATTGTTTTGATTGCCGTGACAAACGGAATGGGTTCAGTTGGACGCTTGGCATTTGAGTCGGTGATTCAGCGTGAAGCACCAGATGCAAATCGTGCGCGAGTTTTTGTGAGATTTGAAACACGCAACCAGTTGGCGTGGGTCGGGTTCGGTTTAATTGCGGTAATTTTGACTCTGCCTGGCGCCGTCGGATTTACAGCAGTGGGCGTGACCTGTATTGCTGGCTCGGTTTATTTCTTCTCGGGAAAAACAAATCGTTAGAGCCGAATTCTCTCAATCCAAAGTCCAGGGGCTGCAATCTCGTTTGGGGTAGGAAGATTTCCATCTTGCGACCAAAGTTGAGCAAGGCCTTGCTCGCCAGAGCGTTCAATCACCCCAGAAATGAAGCTTTGGCCACGATCAATTTGCGTATTTGTCAGGTGAATGCCAAATAGTTGCTCGACGTATTGGTCTTGTGCGCTCGATTCAACCCGGCGGCGACGCACTGCTTCTGAGATTTGGGCGCCATTGCCAAGAATTCGACTCGCAACCGTGTCTACGACGTGGTCGACATAACAGACAATCGCACAAATCATTGCGTCAAGTTTCGGTGCCAGCGCTTCTTGTTGGGCTGAGCGTTCAGAGCCGAGCAAAAGAGTTGGATCGCCAAGTAATTTCTGCATCATTGCGGCAGGGTCGGTGTTGGTTATATCAATCTCAGTGAGACGTTGCCCCAGCGCATTGGGATTCGGCCGAAAGCCAGCGACGTGTTGTTTCACTGCTTTGGTGATTGCGTCTCGAACATGGTCGACGCGAAAAAGCGCATGAAACGTCATTTCTTGAATCAGCAACCACATTTGCATATCTTCGACTTTGATACTCCAGTCAGTTGCGAACTCCTCACAATTGCGGGCAACAAACAAAAGTTGTGACTTCGGCTCACGTGGCAACGGCAGGTCGTATTGCCCGAATGCACGTAGCGATAGCTGCCCAATCATTGAGCCGACCGACATACCAAGCATTGCTGGAGCCATCATTTTTGTCAGGTTTGACATCATCGCGCTCGTTGGATCTTCTGAGTTGACTAACTCGTCTGAACCAGGTTTAGAGGATGCTGGGTTTGAGAATTCTGAAAAATAAAATTTAAATGCGTCAAGAGTGTGATGAACCCAGATTGACCGCGTCACGACATCAATTTTTGGTGCCGCTGTTGATTCACTTGTCGACAAACCAGTGACGTCGCGAACATGAAGATCAGCAACTGAAGCCAGTTGGTTGACGGCGATGCGCGCTGTTGGTTCGACATTCAACTCGGGATCTGAATTTGTTGCGGTCATCATCGCAAATTGTCGTGCCATGTCCCATTGCACAGGGCCGCTACTTGCCATGGCTTTAGCAATTTGGTCAAAAAATGGAAATCCTTGGGACGAATCATTTGGGTCTTGCGGCATAGACAGATGATAGGCAGATGAAATTGAATTCATCGTCCCAAACTTTGTAGCGATGGGCTCAGTTCATATCTAGAGATACACTGATTTTGATGTCAACGTCGCAGAATCACCTCTCAACTGACACTCGACTTGAGTTGACTACAAGTGTTTTAGATGTTGGTCAGGTCTACGATTGGGCGACAGTTGCTTCATGTGGTGCCGTTGTAGTTTTTTCAGGCACAGTTCGTGATCATGCTGAGGGACGAAGCGATGTGACAGCTTTAACTTACGAAGCATACGAAGATCAAGTCGTACCAAAGTTAAAAGTGATCGCCGATGAGATGCGCGCAAGGTGGTGCGACTTGGGTCGAATCGCCTTGATTCATCGAATTGGTCGTCTTGAACTTGGTGAGTCTTCGGTTTTGGTTGTTGTTTCTTCGCCGCATCGGCCTGAGGCGTTTGCTGCTGCACAATACGCAATTGATACTTTGAAAATTAGTGTGCCAATTTGGAAGCAAGAACATTGGCGTGATGGAAGCGACTGGGGAACAAACAGCCACGAAATTTCTGATCCAAGAAATTTGAAGAGTTCAAACGCATCATGATTTTTGCTGCCTCAACAATCGCAGTATTTTTTGCGGCTATCTCAATCGTGGCCGGTGTCAGTCTTGCGCTCGTACTTTTGACTCAGGAAAGAAAAAACAACTCAACTGAAGGTATGGCGGCATTTCAACGACATTTGAGTGCTCT
>CANKZL010000050.1 GCA_947488385.1 Acidimicrobiaceae bacterium
AGTATGAGATCGTCTGGGATCAATCACATATGTTTCAAAGTGGAACTTACAACGGTTCTTACACTCACAATGGCAAAACTTATGAGGTTGAAAACTGGTGGGGTCAACGTGACCACTCGTGGGGTGTTCGTTCACATGCACGATGCCCGCTGTGGATGTGGATGCCGATTCAACTTGAAGAAGGAATGCTCAGCGTTTGGCATTGGGAATACCCGAATGGGGCCAGGGTCTATACCGATGGTTGCTTTGCGCCTGCGGACGGTAGCGAACCAATACCGGTGATCGACTTTCAACACGATCTGCAGTGGCTTGACGCTTCTGGGCGCGCAGTTTCTTACGAAAAGTTCGGAGACGATGTAACCGGATTAGGTGGAACAGTTGCCTTCACTTTGCAAGGTGGTCGCAAAATTTCTGTTGAAGCAACAGGGCGGTGGGCGCAGCGATATAGCCAGATTGCAAATCGTGCTGACAACGTGCTTGGCGGTGGTTTGAGCGAGATGCAGGTCCGCACTTCTGACGGCGCAACAGGAACCGCAATCTTTGAAATCACCGGTCAGTATCACCACAAGTACTTTCCGATTGCCCGAGGGGCTAACTTTCCGCCAGATGGTGTTTGATGTCAAGCAGTAACAAAACCCCAAAGCCGGCGAGCGCGACGACGAAATCAAAGAATGCTCGACCAACCAACAGACAGTTCGATCCGCAAGATCTAGAGAGGGTCCGTCGCGGGTTCATTGCTGCACGAACTGAACCGTTGATTGTCGACGAACGAGGTCGCACGGTAGTTGATACTGGTGCATACGATTTTTTGCGCGATAGTCAGAGCCCACCTGACACGGTTAATCCGCACTTGTGGCGACATGCCACGCTGAACGCCCACCACGGTTTGTTTGAGGTTGCAAAAGATGTTTGGCAAGTTCGCGGCTATGACATTTCGAATATCACATTCATCAAAGGTTCAACAGGCTGGGTAGTGATCGACCCGTTAACTTCGGACAGCACTGCCAAAGCCTCTCTTGATTTGATTACTCAGCATGTTGAGCAACGCCCAGTAACGGCAGTGATCTACACGCATTCGCACGCTGACCACTTTGGTGGTGTGTTGGGTGTAACGACCAAAGCCGATGTTGATTCAGGCAAGTGTCAAATTATTGCTCCAGCAGGGTTCTTGCACGAGGCAATTGCCGAAAATGTAATTGCTGGTCCGGCAATGAGTAGGCGTGCAACTTATCAATTTGGGCCGTTGTTGCCAGCTGGCCCTCAAGGACACGTGGATAGCGGTTTAGGCAATTCAACACCCACCGCCGCGCCGTCACTTCTGGCGCCCACTCGAGACATCACATTTACAGGCGAAGAATTAGTTGTCGACGGTGTGCGGATTGTGTTTCAACTCACGCCCGAAACTGAGGCGCCGGCAGAAATGAACTTTTTCTTTCCTGATTTTGGATGGTTGTGCATGGCCGAGAATTGTTCGCACACGATGCACAACTTGGTGCCGATTCGCGGTGCACTTGTGCGAAATGCACTGAACTGGTCTAAATACATCAACGAAAGCATCAATCTCTTTGCAGACAAGACTGAAGTTCTATTCACCTCGCATAACTGGCCACGCTGGGGTCGACAAGACATTCGCGAATTCTTGACTTTGCAGCGTGACTTATATAGATGGATTCACGACCAAACAATGCGCCAGGCAAACCACGGCATGACGAGTCTTGAAATTGCTGATTTGCTCGTGTTGCCCGATGAATTCTTGGCTCACGAACACACCCGTGGTTTCTACGGCGACTTGGTGCACAACGTGAAGGCCGTATATCAGCGCTACTTAAGTTGGTATGACGGCAACCCGGCGAATTTGAACAAACTGACGCCGTCACAAGCAGGTGCGAGATACGTCGAACTCGCCGGTGGGGCCGATGCGTTGCTCGCTGTTGCGCAAAGATACTTTGACGCTGGCGACTACAGATGGGTGGTTGAACTTGTAAATCATCTCGTATTCGCTGATGCAACAAATGAGCGGGCGCGAAGCTTGCAGGCCGATGCTTTCGAGCAACTGGGCTACCAAGCCGAATCAGCCACTTTTCGTAATTCTTATTTAATGGGGGCCCAAGAATTGCGCAATGGTCCGCCACCGCGAACCCAAGCACGAGTTCGAGCGCGCAGTTTGATTAAAGCAATGACAATTGATCAAGTCTTTGACACGATCGGGTTGCGTTTGATTTCTGAGAATGTTGGTGGATTGTCGCTTGCAATCAACTGGCAATTTGCCGACATGGCTGGCACGAGTGACGAGCTCTGGGAAATCGGTATTTCAAATCGAACGCTTTATGCGACACAAGGACGAAATAACTCATTGGCGTTAGCAACAGTCAAGATAACGCGCGATTTATTTCTAGAAGTGATCGCGCAAACAACAAGTTTTGCCGAAGAACTAAAGAACGGCTCGGTAACAATTGAAGGTGACGCCGGAGCCTTGCTCACAGTCTTTGGAAATCTAGATGGTTTTTCTACCGGTTTTGCAATTGTCGAGCCCTAGGGCTTCTAAAAATTATTTCAGAGGCGACGCAAGACGGTAACGAGCTTGCCGTAGATCGTGACTTCGCCGTTGTCAAAAATCATCGGCTTCATCGACGAGTTAGACGGCGTAAGTGTGACGCGATTGCCGCTTCGAGTAAATGTTTTGATCGTGGCTTCGTCACCTGGAATACCGGCGATAACAATGTCGCCATTGTTGGCAGTTGCTTGAGAGTTGCAAACAACAAAGTCACCGTTCAAGATGCCTGCATCAATCATTGAATCTCCGCGTACGCGCAACATAAACAATTCGCCGTCGCCAGTGAAGTCCATTGGTAGGGGAACGAGTTCTTCGACGTTTTCTTGTGCCAAAACATTTACACCAGCGGCAACATCACCAACGAGGGGGACGTGTTTGGTTGGGCGGTGTTCCATTGCTACACCGCTAGAGGCTTCGTAGCGAACTTCGATCGCACGAGGCTTTGTCGGGTCACGACGCAAGTAGCCAAGTTTTTGCAATGCAGCCAGGTGATTATGCACGGTGGCCGATGAGCTGAGACCTACGGCCTCGCCGATTTCACGAACCGACGGTGGATAGCCGCGTTCGCGCATGTTTACGACAATGAAGTCAAGGATGCCCTTTTGGCGGTCTGTCAGGCTGTTGTTTTTGGCATTGGCTGAAATTGGGGTGGGTTCTGTGTTTGGGCTCATATCTAAAGCGTACGCCCGTTCGCCCCCGAAGTCAAACACCTGTTCGGAGAACAAATGTTCGTAAAAGACGTTGCACTACGAACACCCGTTCGCTATGGTGGATGTAGGTCAAATAACAGGCCTGTAATCCCCAGATCAACCCGAAAGAGGCAAAATCATGGCAATAGCAATCAATCACTTTCCGATTTCAGCAGTCAGCCAACGCAAGATGGCCCCGGTTTATCGTCGGCGCCGCGCCATTGTTTCTCTGGCCCTTGCCGCTTTGGCAATATCAGTCAGCTTTGCGATGCTCGACAGTTCGGCCGCTGCAGATCGGCCAACAGCTGCCAACATGGCAACGCCAAAATTCGTGATTGCCGAATCTGGCGACACACTGTGGGCGATCGCTCAGCGAATCGCACCGAATAGCAATATCACCGAAGTCGTTGATCAATTAGTTCTAATGAACGGCGACATGATCACCCCGGGTCAATTAGTTCGCATTCCATAAGACTGTTTTACGTAAGTGAGTAATGTTGTTTGGGTGAGATGCGTCAGTTGCCAATGCGAAGACACAAAAGTTATTGATTCACGCGTCTCAGAAGAAGGCAGTTCGATTCGTCGCCGCAGATCGTGTTTGAAGTGTGGGCATCGGTTCACGACTTATGAGCGACTCGAAGAAGTGCCACTCTATGTGGTCAAGCGAACCGGCGACAAAGAGTTGTTTGACAGAGGCAAGATCATCAGCGGTCTTCAGTCGGCTGCCAAGGGTCGGCCTGTTGAAGATTCTGTATTGATCGAAATTGCCGAGCGTGTTGAAGACGACATGCGACTTACCGGAGATGACGTGACGAGCAATCAAGTTGGCCACGCAGTTTTGAGTTTGCTAAGAAGCATCGACGAAGTTACTTATATGCGGTTTGCCAGTGTTTATAAAAACTTCGACGCCGCGGCAGACTTCAAACGTGAACTGGCTTTGCTCGAAAAAGAGCTGCGCAAATAGTAAAAACTTTTATCGGTTTCTCAGATACCGAATAAACAAAAAGCCTTCGTCTTCTAAAATATGAGCAACTTGATAGTCGCTGTGCAAAGCGGGCGCTCCGTTTGACAGGCGCGGGCTGTCGTCGCCAGTGACCATCGGGCTGATTGTCAGGTTGATTTCGTCCACAAGATTTGCATCGAACATTGAAGCGTTGAGCAAGGCACCGCCCTCGAGTTGAATAAACGATCCGGGTAACTGCTTCATCGCTGCTGGCAAATCAACGCTGCCTTTACCCGCGCGGACAATCTCGATTTTGAAATCAGATTCAGGTGCTTTGGCGTCTTCGGGCATGATCAAAAAACCAGTGCCGCTCTCGAACAAATTCGTGTTTAAATCGACTTTGCCGGTGCGAGTGACGATGCCCACGCGTAACCCTTTTTTGCTCGGAACCTCGTACATTTCTTGGCGAACCGTGCCTGCGCCAACCACAATCGTGTCGGCGGCTTGGCGTAAGGCGATTAGAACATCACGATCCATTGGGTTTGAAAGCAGAGTTGATCTACCCTCGACAACTGTTGAGCCGTCGATGCTCGTCACCATGCACAAGCCAATTGATGGTCGACCCTCAGGGTGTCGCTCGCGCGCAGCACCGTAAATTTGACGAAGATCAACCTTCTCGTTCGCGGTGGGCAACAGTTGACGCACGAATCTCAGCCTATGAGACTGTTCTCGTTGATGACAGATCGTGCGCTTGTTTGGGGCAATATATATAAGTGAGCACCGACGCGAATATTGCATCAAGTAACGAGCGAGTTGCATTTCGTACTTGCCCGCTTTGCGAGGCCGGTTGTGGTTTGGCGATAACCGTCAAAGACAATGAAGTCACCCATATTCGCGGTGACATGCAGGACGTTTTTTCAAAAGGATTCATCTGTCCAAAGGGCAGCACGCTGAAGCAACTGCATTATGACGAAGATCGTTTGTTGACGCCGTTGATCAAACGCAACGGTGTGCACGTGCCGGCAACGTGGCAAGAGGCGTGGCAAGCAATTGAAACTGGTCTCAGCGGTGTAATCAAAAAATATGGTCGCGAATCAATCGGCACATATTTGGGCAATCCGGGCGCGCACAACTTGTCGTCGATGACGTTCAATCGCGTGTTGTTGCAGGCCATCGGTTCGCGACAGCGGTTTAGTGCCTCGACTGTCGACCAAATTCCAAAACAAGTTTCCTCAGGAATGATGTTTGGCTCTGTAAGTTCGGTGCCGGTTCCAGATTTGGACCGCACCCAGTATTTGTTGATCCTCGGCGCAAACCCATATGAGTCGAACGGAAGTTTGTGCACCGCGCCAGATTTTCCGGGGCGACTCGAAGCGATGCAGGCACGTGGCGGAAAACTAGTTGTAGTTGATCCGCGCAAGAGTCGAACTGCCGAACAAGCCGATGAGTGGCTCGCAATTCGTCCGGGTACCGACGCACTGCTGTTAGCGGCGATTGCAAACACATTGGCCAGTGACGGATTAGATGTTTTAGAGCATCGACTGCACAACTATTTGAACGGCTTATCCGAGGTTGTTGCAGCGTTGGCTTCTTTCACACCTGAAGCAGTTGCTACATCTACTGGTATCGACGCAGCCACGATTCGTCGCATCGCCAGAGAATTGCGAGACGCGAGTTCATCGGCGGTTTATGGACGAATTGGCACCTGTACGACAGCATTCGGCACGACCGCATCTTGGCTTGTGGATGTCGTCAATATTTTCACCGGCAATCTTGATCGGGTCGGTGGGGCAATGTTTTCGCTGCCAGTTGCTGGTAGTGGAAACACCCATTCAGCCCCGGGCAGAGGCAAAGGTTTTCGCATCGGCCGGGGCCATTCGCGGGTGAGCAAGCACCCCGAAGCGCTGGGCGAGTATCCGGCAGCGGCGATGGCAGAAGAAATTGAGACTCCGGGCGATGGTCAGATTCGAGCAATGGTTGTGGTCGG
>CANKZL010000051.1 GCA_947488385.1 Acidimicrobiaceae bacterium
TGGTGCTCACATCAATAATCTTGATCACCCTCGACTTACAAAATTCGTCGGCTATTTCGGGTCTGCGTTCTGTGTTTGGCGTTGTCTTTCGTCCGATTGAAAGCACAACTCGCGTAATTACGAGACCGGTCAGCAATGTTTGGAATGGAATTATCAACTACAACAATGTGTTGGATGACAATGATCGTTTGCGCGAGAAAATTGCGCAGCAAGAAGGTGCAACAATTGCCGCGGCAGCGTCGGTTCGGCTATCACAAGAGTTGCTTGCACTAAATGGTTTGCCAACACTGGCGGGAATCAACGCTGTAACTGCTCAAGTAATCGGTGATTCACCATCAAATTTTTCGCAAACGATTGAAATCAACCAGGGAAGCGAAAGCGGTATTCGAGTCGGTATGCCAGTGTTGAACGCCGCTGGTCTTGTTGGCAAAATCACCAAAGTTTCCACAGATCGCTCTGTTGTGATGTTGATTACCGATCCCGATTTTGCGCTTTCGATCAAAGTTGTAAACGCACCTCGCCAAGCAACGACGACAACAATCGCCAGAAGTAATGCCGCCGTGCCATCGCCGGTGGTGCCAGTAGAACCAGATACAAACGCAGACTCTGCGACCGTCGCCAGCACGACGACAACTACGACTACGACCACGATTGCTGGTTTTACCCCTTCTGTAACCACGTTGCCTGCTGCCCCTAGTGGGGTGTCATCAATTACGGTGCCATTGGCAAGTGATCTTGCTGTGAGAGAAACAGGTGTAATTGAGGGGCGTGGTCCTGCTCGTCAACCCACCGTCAGATTTATCAGCAATGCTTTGCGCTTTGGTGATATTCAAACCGGCGTGCCAATTGTGACAGCGGGTGGTTCGCGCAGTTTGTCGCCGCCAGATATTTTGGTCGGAACAGTGTCGCGTGTGGTCGAACGAGTTGGTTCAGCTGGTCCGGTTCTTGAAATTGAATTAGTCGCTGACTTGTCGAATCTTTCGTTCTTGCGTGTTCTTTTGTATCAGCCGATCACCGAGAAAGTTGCTCCGTGATTCGGTTCTTGACAATTATGTCAAGCCGTTGGTCTCGGCTCGTTCTTGTGATGCTGTTCGTGATTGCACTACAGACGACATTGTTTTCAGATTTGCGACCATTCGGTGTCGCAGCCCAGTTGGTTCTTTTGTTTGTTATTGCTTCTGGGGTTAATCATGGCGTTGCAGTCGGAGCGATGACAGGCTTGATCGCAGGACTGATGTACGACTTTGTCTTGCCAACGCCAGTCGGCTTAGTTTCACTTGTTCTTGGGCTTGCCGGTGCGACAGCCGGGCTTTTGATTTATTTTTTTCGCCAACCAACTTTGTGGATGAAAGTTGTAGCAATTGCAGTTTGTTCGGTGCTCGGTGAAATTTATTATCCACTTGCGCAGGCCGTTGTTGGTATAGATGGTTGGTTGCAATTGAGGTTGATCAAAGTTGTAATCGTCGTAGCAATTTGTAATGTGATCTTCTCGCCGATTGCGATACTGCTAAGTCGCTGGACGCTCGCCGATAGAAAGTTGACGATTTAATGTCAATGCAAAACAACGAGAGCGTGCCAAAGCGGCTAGTTGCTCTCGGAATTGTGGCGCTCGTTTTGTTTGGTGCCCTTGGCACAAGAATGTGGTTTTTGCAGGCTGTGGGTTCTCGCGACGTCGAAGAAGTTATCGGCAAGGTGCGCACGCGAACAATCAAACTCTTGCCAGAGCGTGGCAGAATTTTCGATTCAGCCGGTCGTGTCATGGCCGACAACAAGCGAACTCTAGTTGTGACGATTGATCGCGATGTTGTTCGCAAGCCTGCGGAGCGCCTCGCATTGGCGCAACGTTTGTCTGGTCCGTTGAATGTGCCCGTAGAAACTCTGCTGGTGCGAATGCAAGATGAGCGCTACGGTCCGTTCGAATCGATTCCGTTACGTGAAGATGTTTCTGAAGAGGCTGCGTTGTTTTTAATGGAGAGGGTTGAAGATTATCCGGGCATCTTTGTGCGTGAAGAGTGGCGTAGAAATTATCCATATGGTGCGCTCGGGGGACATGTGCTGGGGTACTTGGGCGCGATTTTGAAGGGCAACTTGGCGTATTACAAATCTGTTGGGTATGACCCGAATGAACGCGTGGGTCAATACGGCGTCGAGGAGACCTACGAGACAGCTTTACGCGGCGAGCCTGGATTCGTTCGATATGAAGTTGATGCGGTTGGCAATATTTTGCGATTGATCGAACGTGTTGAACCAATCGCCGGCAATGACCTGCAACTTTCAATTGACTTGAAGGTTCAACAATTTGCCGAACAGGCGCTTGAAACCCAGTTGCTTGTGCGTCGTCGGATTGAAGCGGGTCAAGTAAAACTTCCCGACGGAACTTTGGACCCTCAATACGCCGAGGTGAACTATTACAAGGCCCCTGCCGGTTCGGTAGTCGTAATGAATCACAACTCGGGTCGCGTTGTCGCCATGGCGTCGTATCCGCGTTTTGACATTCGTTGGTTCGGTGGAGGACTGCCGAAAGACAAGTTTTCACAGTTGTTTCCACAAACCGACGACCCTGACTTGTCGATTCTTGTAAACCGCTCGATCTCGGGTCGTTACAACGTGGGCTCGTCGTTCAAGCCGCTCGTCGCGTATGCCGCTTTGAATACCGGCCAACTTCCGGAAGGTGCGAAATATACGTTTGACGATCGAGGTACTTATAAGTTGCAGAGCATCCCCGACGACAGATGTCAGCAGGGTGTGAAGTGTGTTTTCAGAAACTCAATTTGTCGAGCCACAGGTGCGCCTTGCCGATATGGTGCCGTCGATGTTGAAGCGGCCCTTGCAGTTTCGAGCGATACTTTTTTCTACAAAATCGGTGAGCAGATTTTGACGGAGCGGGGTTATGCACCCGTTCTCGAAAATGAAGTTCGGCAATTCGGGTTGGGGTCACCAACAAATATTGACTTGCCATACGAATATGCAGGCACGATTCCAAGCAAAGAATTGAAAAAACGTCTCGCCGACATCGGTGCAATTTCGCAAGAGTCGGGGAAGGCTTATTACGTAGGCGATCAAGTTTTGTTTTCAATTGGTCAAGGTCTGCTGTCCGTGACTCCGATTCAGATGGCTCAGGCGTATTCGGCGATTGCTAACGGTGGGCGAATTTATGAACCGCGTGTTGCTGTTGCACTTTTGGCACCCGGAACTTTAGACGCGCGACCTGGTTTTGTCGACTTCGGCACGACTGAAGTTGTCAAGCGATTGGTTTCAATCAAGCCGTCACGACGCATAAATATGACAACTGCAATTCGCGAACCAATCGTCAAAGGAATGGCGCGAGTAATAACCGGACCTGGTGTTAATTTTGACTACTACCACAAGACAACCGGTGAAAATATTTTCAGAGGATACGACTATGCGAAATTGCCAATCGCCGGGAAGACCGGTACAGCACAAGGATTAAACAACTTGCCGTGGAACGACTCGTCGGCTTTTGGTGCTTTTAGTTTGGATAGTTCTCAGCCATATACGGCTTTTGCCTATTTAGAAAAGGCTGGCTACGGATCTCAAGCGGCAGCACCAGTGGTTAAGTGCATTTTCTCGGCGTTGGCTGGCAACTATCGCTACGACGAAGTTCTTCCAGCAGATCCGCTTGATAAAGCAAGTTTTGATGTTGCGCCGGCAACTTCACTGCGCAACCCTCTTTGCTTGGTGGGCGGTTCGTCGGATGTTCGTGAGTAGTCGTGGCTAAATTTCTGCCGAAGATTGCTCTGCCAAAGTGGATGGGCACAAGTTACGACCTTGTCTCGGTGTGGCGCAACGTTGACGTTGTGTTGCTGATCGCGGTTATTTTGCAGAGCGTTATTGGTGCTCTCACTGTTTATTCAGCAACTCGACAGCGGCTGATTAACCAAGGGTTTGATCAATACGTATATGTTCAACGTCAAGTTTTGTTCCTAATTGTTGGGGCAGTAATCACAGTCATCGTCATGGCTGTTGGACACGACTGGATTCGTGAACGCGCAGTCTTTTGGTTCATCAGCACAAGTTTGTTGTTGGTTTTGGTGCTCGTCTACGGTGCGGTAACTCGTGGCGCGCGATTGGCATTTGACTTAGGTCCAATTTCGCTGCAGCCGGCCGAGTTGATGAAGGTTGCAGTGTTGATTCTGATAGCCGCATATACGGCCGACGCCGCATACGACAAAATTGATTATCACCAGTTTTCTGTTTCGCTTTTGATTCTTGGTTTTCCAGTGCTTCTAATTTTGTTGCAGCCCGACCTTGGATCGGCAACTGTTTTAGTCGCAGGTGTAGCTGGTGTTTTGTTGATGGCGGGGGCGAAGCGGAGATACATCGCTTTGATTTCGGGGCTAACAATTGTTTCGGCGGTTGCTGTTGCGCTGGCTGGTGTCGTAGATCGATATCAGTTGCGTCGAATCGACGCGTTCTTAAATCAAGACTCAACCGAAAAAGATTTGCAACAAATCGTATTGCAAGTGCGTTTCGCCAAGCGAGCAGTCGCAAGTGGAGGATTCTTTGGTAAAGGGTTTTTGCAAGGGCCACTAACTAACGGCGCGTTCATTCCAGTTCAATTCAGCGACTTTCCGTTCTCGGCGATCGGTGAGCAATTCGGAATGATCGGTGGGTTTGTTGTTTTGGCAATCTTCGGTGTGATCTTGTGGAGATTATGGATGATTTCGCGTCTCGCTCGCACACGATTTGACCAGTTGTTGATCTCCGGAGTCTTTTCACTGATGTTGTTTCAGATCTTTCAAAATATCGGCATGACACTCGGCCTTACGCCCGTGAGTGGTCTGCCATTGCCGTTCATTTCCTACGGGGGCTCGCACCTTGTTTCAAGTGCGATGCTGGTCGGTCTGGCGCAGAGTATCTATATGCGTCGTTTGCGCTAGTCGCGGGCACGCTCGCATTTTTGCTCGGGTCGCCGTAGTTCGTTGACGGCATTTGGCCCTCAAGAATGTCCGTGTTTGAGTCATAAACACGAGGTAACCTGAACGTACGGAGCGCAAGCTCCAAACATTCGATTTTCGCGAAGTCAGTGCGCTCAGTCTCCTGAGTTAGCGCCTAACCGCGATTGACGAACTTGTGTTTCTCAGTTCGTTTTAAAGGTTTAGAAGGATTAGTGCAATGAGTTCCCCAGAGTTACCAGAGCATCCACGTGAAGGCCGTTTGGTCTCACCCCAAGCAGCTGACGCCGCACTTGTGCGCAAGCCCCAAATTGGTGACACGCGTCCTGCTCCAGTCAATGTTGCACCAGTGACCCCTGGCGGTGACTCGGCCGATACAACTGGCGAGTCTCGAAGCGGCGCGAAAAAATCTGAGAAAAATGACCAAAACGAGAAATCGGGTCGGGGTGGCCGAAATCGCCGAGGTGGCCGAAATCGTCGTCGACGCGGCGAGCGATCAGAACGCGATGGTTCGCGTGCCGCTAAGTCTTCAATCGCCGAAACCGACGCCGAACTTATTGAGCGCCGTCGGGGCAAAGAACGCAATGGCCGTCCATTAGGGCGATACATGATGTGCGTGCAAGTACGCAAAGACTTCACGCAGGTCGCGATGCTTGAAGGTCGCAGCTTGATTGAGCATTACGTCAGTCGACCTGCAGACGACGCAGATCAGATTCACGGCAACATTTATCTTGGTCGAGTTCAAAACGTTCTGCCCGGCATGGAAGCCGCATTCGTAGATATCGGCACGCCAAAGAACGCGGTTCTTTATCGCGGTGACGTGCAGTTCGATAAAGAAGATGTCGTCGAGCAGGGTCCTGAACCTCGCATCGAACATGTTTTGCAAGCACGACAGTTGATTTTGTGTCAGGTTACGAAAAACCCGATCGGCGCAAAAGGTGGTCGATTGACCCAAGAAGTGTCTTTGCCTGGACGATTTGTTGTGTTGATACCTGATTCGCGAACTTACGGAATTTCAAAGCGATTACCAGAAGACGAGCGCCGTCGTTTGCGCACGATTTTGGATCGCGTCAAGCCAGAAGAGCACGGCATAATTGTGCGAACTGCCGCCGAAAACGCCACTGAGCATGAATTGCAGACAGACATGTCGCGATTGCTCGAGTTGTGGGAAGACATCAAAGAGCGATCAAAGAAGGCGAGTGGACCAACTTTGTTGTATCGCGAACCTTCGTTGGCGGTACGCGTAATTCG
>CANKZL010000052.1 GCA_947488385.1 Acidimicrobiaceae bacterium
ATGATTAATGCGAAAGCAATCGCTGGGACTACCGGTATGAGCCAAGCATTTTCAAGGAACCAACCGGATGCAAGCGGTGCGAGCACTTCAGCTTCGCCAGAAAAGATGTTCATCCGCGCATCTCCGAGAGATCGTCAAGTGAAATTGTTTTCTTATTGCGATAAACCAATAGCACCAAGCCGAGACCGACACCGACTTCGGCTGCCGCCACAGCGATGATGTAGAGCGCAAATGTGTGGCCGTCTGGCGAACCGTTGCGTAAAGCAAAAGTCAGCAAGTTGATGTTCACAGAATTCAAGATCAGTTCAATCGACATCAACATCAAAACAGCGTTCTTACGAGCGATGACACCGTAGACGCCGATACAAAACAGCACCGCAGCAAGAAATAAGAACTGATTGACAAACATCTAGTCAGTCCTTTCTCGCCAAAACGATTGCGCCAACTACAGCAGCGAGCAAAACAAATGAGAGCGCCCAGAAAGGCAACAAATATGGACCGAAAATTTGGTCAGAGATCTCTTGAGTCGAAACAACAGTTGCTGATTCGGGCAACCTCTCATCGCCAAAAGAGTCGGTCAGCGCAAGACCCATTGCCACCAGCATGATTAATCCCACTGGAATGCCAAGTTTTTTGTATGAGTTGTTTAAATCTGACTCAGCACCAATGCGGGCACGAGTGAGCATGGTGCCGAACAAGAACAACACCATCACTGCACCTATATATACGAGCACTTGGGTGATTGCCACAAATTCTGCTGCAAGCAAAATGTATTGACCGGCTGCGCCAGACAAAACCACAACCAACCACAGCGCGGCATGGACAACATTGTTGGTAGTCACCACACGCAAAGCAGCCCCGATCATCATCAACGCGATGATCCAAAAACCAATGTTCTGCGCAATCACTTTAAAGTCCCCTGTTTATCTCTCTACTACTATTTTTTCTTCTTGTCAGCGCCAGCCTCGAGAGCTGGTGCTTCTGGAACGGTTTCCATCCACTCGCTTAACTTCGTCTTGTCGTGCAACAAGTCGGCGATGTTTGGTTCAGAATATTCGTACTCAGGGCTCCAAAAGAGCGCATCAAACGGACAAACTTCAACACAAATGCCGCAATACATGCACAGTGCGTAGTCGATATCAAATCGATCGAGCAAGTTAACTTGGCGAGGCTTGCCGCCTTCACGACGCGGAGGAGCAAGTTCTTTGTGGGCCTCAATGTAAATGCACCAGTCCGGACACGAGCGTGAGCACAACATGCATGAAGTGCAGTTGTCTTGATGCAAAGCAATGACGCCACGCGAACGAATTGGTGGTGTCTCTTTTTCATGGGGATACTGAACCGTGTTCGCCCCCTTGGTCGCCGTGTTGAACAATGTTCCCAGCGTTACGCCGAGTCCTTTGACTAGTCCTGGAACTTTTGGCATTAGAAAACCACCTTCAAGATTGATGTGACTGCGATATTGCCCAGCGCAACTGGAATCAAACCCTTCCAAGCGAAACGCTGCAGTTGATCTTCACGTAACCGTGGATAACTGAAACGAATCCACATAATGATGAACACAAGCAACATCATTTTGGTGAACATAATCAATGGTCCAGCAAAATTCATCCAGTTGTCGATCGAGTCGATTGATGTCCAGCCAAACCATGCAAACGGCACTCCCCAACCTCCGAGAAACAAAACCGAAGCAATCATTGCAAACACACCTGCGGTGGCGAATTCGCCGATAAAGAAAATCAAGAATCTAAAACCCGAATACTCGGTCATATAACCAGAAACAAGTTCGCTCTCGGCAATTGGCATGTCAAATGGCGCCTGTGTGAGTTCAGCCTGAATCGCGATCATAAAAATGATGAACCCAATGAACTGACTGATTACATACGGGTGACCAACTGCATCGATTCCAAACATTGATCCAGAATTTTGTGCAACCACAATTTTTTGCAGATTCATCGTGCCAGCTTGAATGACTACGCCGATTACGGCAAGAACCATTGGCAATTCATATGCAATTAGCTGACCTGCTGCGCGCAAGCCACCAAGCAACGAATATTTATTCGCGCTAGACCAACCAGCAATCAAAATACCGAGAACTGAAATTGACGAAACTGCAAGAGCATAGAAAATGCCGGTTTCAAAATCGGTGAACCATGCGTCTGGCCCAAATGGCACAACCGCGACCAGCAAAAACGTGCTGACTAAAACGATGATCGGTGCCATTTTGAAAATTCGAGCATCGGCACGCTCTGGCACGATGTCTTCTTTTTGCAGCCACTTACCTACTTCGGCAAAAAGTTGCATTGAGCCATAAGGGCCGGCTTCCATTGGGCCGAGACGACTTTGCATAAACGACATCATCTTGAACAAAAAGACATAGACGATTGTGCCGGCAGGCAACAACACTGCGACAAGACCACCAAGTACGCGGAGTAACGATTGACCCCAATAAGGGATCTCAGCGAGCACAACTGTCACCGGTCAATATCTCCAAGAATGAAATAAAGCGAGGCCAAGATCGTCACAATGTCTGGAACATAAACACCTCGCAACAACCACGGTGTAATCGAAATGTTGTTGAAGCTGGCCGAACGAATTTTTACTCTGAACGGACCAAGGTCGCCGCGAGAAACGATGTAGTAACCCATCTCGCCGAGTGGGTTCTCAGTTGAAACCCAAGCTTCGCCTTCTGGAACTTTGATAATTTTTGGAACCTTAGCCATGACTGGTCCCGCAGGAATCGAACCCAGCAGCTGATCAACAATCTTGGTTGACTCGCGGGTTTCTTGAAGACGAATCCAACAGCGCGCGAAACTGTCGCCGTCCGGGTGCGTCCAAACTTTCCAGTCGGCCTTGTTCCACGCCATCGGTAATTGGTGATCACGGCGCAAGTCCCAGTCGACTCCGCTGGCACGAAGATTTGCGCCCGAAAGACCGTATTGCAAAGCGACGTCACGCGGAATCACACCGATGCCACGAGTTCGAGATTGGAAAATTTCGTTGCCAAACAGCAAGTCTTCAATTTGGTCGCAGAACCCGCGAAGCTTTTTCATTACGGCACGAGTTTCGTCAATCCATCCGGCAGGAAGATCGTCTTTCAATCCACCGATGCGATCAAAGTTTGGATGAAACCGGCCACCAGTTGCTGACTCGATCAAATTTAAAACATATTCACGATCACGAAACGCGAGGAACACCGGAGTAATCGCACCAAGTTGAACGCCGAGATCACCCAAGAAGAGCGAAACATTGGCGATACGTGAGAGCTCAAACAGAATTGTTCGAATGTGTTGAGCACGCGGTGGTGCTTCGACTTCCATCAACTTTTCGGCAGCCAAAATGAACGGCACCTCGTTGGCGAAACTACCGAGCCAGTCGATTCGGTTAACGAGCGTCGTGACCTGCGGATATGTGCGCACTTCTGTGAGTTTTTCGTAACCACGATGCATGTATCCACATGAGGGTTCTGCCCACACAACTTGCTCGCCATCGAGTCGCGCAATAATTCGCAACGTTCCGTGAGTCGCAGGATGTTGCGGTCCGATGTTGAGCGTCATTCCCTCGGTCTCCAACTCAACGTTCAAACGAGCGTCGGCAGCTTGGCTGGCGATGTACGCAAGTTGTTGACGATCACCCATCACTCGGTCGGTGAGACTCATTACTCGTCACCACCTTGGTTGTCATCGCCACCTGGTAGCGGCTCTACATCGACAATGCCGGGCCACGGCTTAACCATGCGAGCGAGGAGCGGGAAGTCTTTACGTAGCGGAAATCCTTCAAAGTCAATCGGCAGATACATATTGCGCAAGTCAGGATGACCGTCAAATTTAATGCCGAACATTTCGTGAGTTTCTCGTTCGTGCCAGTTGGCGCCCGCATACACATCGTGAATCGACTCGATGGTCAGCGAATCGTCTGGAACGTCGACTTTGACGATGACGCTCACGTGCGTGACCGGATTCATGACTCGTACGAACACCTGCATGCGAGTTTCTCCACCCGCATAGCCCTGTCGAATAGTTGTGTCACGTTCAGGTGCAGGCTCAGTTGGGTCGTCTTCGCCACGACCGTAGGGAGACGGCATCCAGTCGATCGCCGAAAGAAAACAGAAGTAATGGAACCCGAGCGTGTCACGTAACGTTCGCATCGACGACTTCCATGAATCGGTGCGCACGCGTAGCCACAGGTCTTCTTTATGAAAAGAGTCGACGAGTCGATCACCGAGTGCCGCCTTCACCTCTGCAACAGAAGTGATACGTGGCTGGGTGTTAGACGTGGTGCTCATAATAAAAAATCAGTTGTTGACGACAACTGTCTGCCCTTTGCGCTCGGCTAATTCAGCGCCATCTGAAACAGCATCCATTGATTTGGTTCCTTCACCGCGCCAACGCGCTCCCATGTCTTCGTTCTTGATGCGCTGTTGCAACAACACGATGCCTTCAAGCAACGCTTCAGGTCGTGGCGGACAGCCAGGCACATAAACATCAACAGGAATAATCTGATCGACGCCTTTTGTCACCGAATAACTATCCCAATATGGGCCACCACAGTTGGCACAACTGCCCATGCTGATTACATATTTTGGTTCAGGCATCTGTTCGTAGAGACGACGAATCACCGGCGCCATTTTGTCGGTGACAGTTCCTGAAATTACGACGAGGTCGGCTTGACGCGGACTCGCTGGCAACGGAATTACACCGAGACGCATCACGTCGTATCGAGGTGAACCAAATGCCGCACCCATTTCAATCGCGCAACATGCAAGGCCCCACTGATACACCCACAACGAATATGAGCGACCTAAGTTGAACAACGAAGTGAGTGGCTTTGGCAATCTGCCACGATCAACTAAACCCATCGCAACACGCCCTTACGCCATGCGTAAATCAATCCCAATAACAAAATGAAAACGAACGCACCCATTTCGATCAAGCCGAACGTGCCATATCGCTCAAGTTGAGTCGCCCAAGGAAAAATAAAGACTGCTTCGACATCGAACACGACAAACAGCAACGCAAAAATGTAATAGCGAACTTGGCTCTGCGACCAGCCATGACCAACCGGGTCGACACCGCTTTCATAAGTCAACAACTTTTCTTTGTTCGGACGACTCGGTCGCAACAACGACGAGATCCATAGAAGCAGTCCTGCGACCCCGACGGCGGCCAGACCAAACCAAACAACAGTTAAATACGACCGGAGAAAGGTTGACATACCCCTGTAAAACTAGTCTGCGAAGGCGTTACAGGTTTAACCACGCGCAACTTTGGGCGATTGTGAAACACTCGCCCGCCTTGGTTTTATTTGGCTGACGACTCCATGAACCAGTCCACAAGGCGTGCTGCGGCAGGGGCGCTTTGCCCAATCTCTTTAATCGTTTGAGCGATCAAGTCCGTGGCGTTTAACCCTGCTTTTGCGAGTTCTTCTTCGCCTGATTCACTCGACCATCGACGAACAATATCTTCAGTCACTTCAGGATGAAATTGCGTCGCAAAAGATCTTCCCGCGCGAATCGCTTGAGGTCCGGCTGGGCTCGTGGCAACAATTTCTAGTGACTTCGGTGCCGTGAATGTGTCGTAGTGCCACTGCAGCCAGTTTCCGGCGATCATTTCATACGGGGCTTGTGCATCAACTTTGTGCCAACCGATTTCATGTTGCTGTGCACGCTGTGCTGAACCGCCAAACGCAGTCGCCATGATTTGAGCACCGAAACAGATTCCAAACATTGGAATGCCGCGACGGTGTGTTTCTTGAATCAACTCACACTCGGCGCGCACACTTTTTGCGATGTCTGGCCAATAGACCGACCACCAACTGCCGAGTAACAAAACTAAATCGGCACCGTCAAGTGAGGGCCAGAGATCTGGGTTCTCACGTTCGCAGTGCTCAAACACACTGCCATGCTCTTTGAATCTTTCGCCAATAAAACCGTGCTCAGCAAAGCGCTGACCGATGAAACCAGGGTCTGCATCATTGGCATTGGCAACTAACAGCGCACGCATTAGTTAAACCTTCTCGCTTGTTTTTTCACTTGTGTTTTGCCAGCCAGTCGCAAGAAA
>CANKZL010000053.1 GCA_947488385.1 Acidimicrobiaceae bacterium
CGTGCCAAATCAAGCGCAGACTGCACAACCAATTCAGTCTCTGGTCGCGGAATCAAAACACGCTTATCAACCAAAACATCTAAATGACGAAACGCCCAACGGCTCATCACGTATTGCAATGGCTCACCCGCAAGTCGCCGAGCCACCATCTTGCGCAACGCAATGCCGGCGCGCTCGCTGACTAACTCAGTCGCTGCTGCATCAAACTCTTGACGATCAAAACCACCCGCGTGTTCGCAGAGCCATCTTGCTTCTTGCTGATTGCCAAGATCTTCGGCCGTTACTTTCAGTAACTCGCCCCAAGTGATCGTGTCGTCGTTAGTCACGACAGAATTTATCTCTCGCCAGAGTCGGCCAACTGCTCCGTTTGATATTCGAGTGTCAGCGCATCAATAACAGGATCTAAATTGCCAGCCAACACATCTTGCAATTGATGCAAAGTAAACCCAATTCGATGGTCGGTCACTCGGCTGTCTTTAAAGTTGTATGTGCGAATTTTCTCGCCACGACCACCGCCACCAACTTGGGCTTTGCGTTCAGCCGAGGCACGAGCCTGCAACTCTTCTTCTTGTCGTTTCAATAATCTCGCGCGCAAAACCTGCATCGCGCGAAGTCGATTCTGCAACTGACTGCGTTCATCTTGCATCGCCACCACCACTCCGCTAGGTCGATGCGTAATTCGCACAGCCGAGTCGGTGGTATTCACGCCTTGGCCACCAGGTCCGCTGGCGCGATAAACGTCAATCTGCAAATCTTTTTCGTCAATGTGAAGTTCAACTTCTTCGGCCTCGGGCAACACCATGACTGTTGCCGAACTCGTGTGAATTCGCCCTTGGTTTTCAGTTGCTGGCACGCGTTGCACACGGTGCGGGCCGCCCTCAAAACGCATTCGCGTCCAAGCCGTCTCACCTTTAAAAATCATCACAACTTGGTTGATTCCGCCCTTGGGCGAAAGATCCATCGATAAAACTTCAACACTCCAGTTGTTACGCGCCGCAAACGCTTTATACATGTCAAACAAATCGCTGGCAAACAAGTTTGCTTCTTCGCCACCTTCGGCACCACGAATTTCGATGATTATGTTCTTGCCTGAATTCGGGTCTGGTGGCAAAAGCAAAACTTTCAATTCGTTTTCAAGTGCCGCAATCGTTGATGTGGCTGAGTTCAACTCTGCTTGCAGTTGCTCGCGTTCCGTTCCGCTCGCATCGGCAATTAGCTCACGAGCCGCATCTGCATTTCCTGTAGCGGAACGATACTTGCGTATGCACTCAACTAACGGAGTCATCTGTTTGTATCTCCGTGAAACTTCACGCAACTTGTTTTGATCTTCGAGCACATCAGACGTCGCCATGCTCGCCTCGAGATCTAAAAAATCTCTTTCAATACCGTCAAGTCGCTCAAGCACGATGTTCAGACTATTGCATCAAACTTGGGGTTGCGCTTGCGCACCCAAAACATCAACTCCGACAAATCGTGCCGACTTGTTCAGCATCTCGGCAAGTCTCGTCACCGCAGGCACAATGTCGCGCGTCGGACAGGCAAAAATCAACTCTGCGTTTGAATTGATTTGCTCTCGCGCGTCAGCACCAAACGCCACCACATCAGGATCAATGCCCACACTGAAAATCACGACTATTTTTTGACCAGTTTGCGAAATACCAGAAGCAACGCACGGCACGATTTCTTTCAAATTTCGTCGCTTGCTCGGCGGTTGCGCAGCGCTCAATGACTGTGCGCCGACCAAACCTGGAGATTGACAGACAACGTGTCGCAAGATTCGCTCACGTGCCAACTGATTCAACGGATGCACCTGCGCCCCCACAACACGACGCGCCGCAACCTCAGTTACCACTCGGCGCAAAGACTCAATCGTCGCGGTCTGACCGTGCACCAGTTGAAAAGTCTCGCGATCATGTACACCTACTCCGATTTCTATGTGCGAATCACCTGACTCGCCAGGCACAACGCGACACACTTCAAGCCCCACAACTTCACCAGACATCACACCGTGCTCACGAACCACTTCGGCGCCAGATGACTTTATGAATGCAGCAAACATCTCGTCGGCCACACTCACTTCAATTGTTTTCACCAGACTTGGCGTCGCCACACTCACCGCAGTTGATGAATCAACTGCAAAAACTTCGATCGTAAAATTAAAGTTTTTTGCGCCACGTGCGAGATCGCCAGCATTTTGTTCGGTGAACAATTTCAATGCTGTTGCTTTGTTGCGTAGAGCCCACATCAACGCCGGCCCAAGCCCACGCTCGTGCCGACCCGTTAGTAGAACCCAAGCCACACCATTTAAAACTCCACCAACCGCCGTGCCAAATTCACTTGGTTCGAACACAGCTGCATCGAGCTCACTAGCAAAGCCGGAACTAGTCGCACTCGCCGCTCGATCTATCTCAAGTTGCGACTTGACAATCGCCAGCAAGCGAACGCGCGCCAATCTTTGACTATGGCTGTCGTTGGTCGACATGACTCGACGAGAACTTACGTAGTCGGCTGTTTTGCGATTTCAGCCAAGAACTCGTCGTTGTTCTTGAACGTCTTCAAGCGATCAATCAACAACTCGAGCCCTGGTGCCGCGTTGCCGTCAGCGGCAAGACCGCTCAACACGCGACGCAACTTCCAAACCATCTGCAATTGCTGACGATTAAACAACAACTCTTCATGTCGTGTGCTTGACGCATCAACATCAATCGCTGGATAAATTCGTCGCTCGGCAAGTTTTCGATCCAAGCGAAGCTCCATGTTGCCGGTTCCCTTGAACTCTTCGAAAATTGCGTCGTCCATTCGACTATTTGTCTCGACGAGTGCAGTTGCCAAAATTGTCAAACTGCCACCTTCTTCAATGTTGCGCGCCGCACCGAAGAACTTCTTCGGCGGATACAACGCACCAGCATCAATACCACCCGACATAACACGTCCGGTTGTTGGTGCTGCAAGGTTGTAGGCACGAGACAAACGGGTGATTCCATCCAAAATCACCACAACGTCTTCGCCCATTTCAACCATGCGCTTGGCTTTTTCAATTACAAGTTCGGCAACATGTGTGTGCTCTTCTGACGGACGATCAAACGTCGACGAAACAACTTCACCCTTTACGGTGCGTCGCATGTCTGTTACTTCTTCTGGTCGTTCGTCAATCAGCAACACAATCAACTTCACTTCAGGGTGATTCTTTTCGATTGACGTAGCAATCGTCTTCATCACGCTGGTCTTACCGGCTTTCGGCGGCGACACGATGATGCCACGCTGACCCTTACCGATTGGTGAAATCAAGTCGATGATTCGTGCCGTCATATTTGTCGGATCACTTGCACTCGATAGATCTAACTTCTCGTCAGGAAACAACGGCGTCAAGTCTTCGAACTTTGGTCGTGCTTTCATCTTGTCGGCATCGGTGCCGTTGATCGTGCGAATGTCGATCATTCCTGGATTCTTTTCGTTTCGTCCTGCTGGACGACACATACCAGTTACATGATCGCCCTTGCGCAAATTGAATTGGCGCGTCAAACGAACCGAGACATAGGCATCGCCCTGCGAAGCCAAGTATCCGTTTACGCGCAAGAAGCCGTAGCCCTCGTCACGCAAATCTAAGTAGCCCGAGATTTCAATCGGATCATTGCTGATCGGCTCGTTCGTCTCTTGAACTTCGTTTGTCTCGTAGCGATCATCACCCTGTGGGCCTTCGTCTCGCGAGTTTCTAAAACCACCAGGTCCACGACGGCGACGGCGATTATTGCGGTTTCGATTTCCGCCATCTTGTTCGTTGTAATTGCGCTGAAAACTATTGCGGTCGCCACGATCATTACGGTCGTTGCGCGGGCCGCGATCGTTGCGATCATTGCGGTCGTTGCGCGGACCACGATCATTACGATCATTGCGATCGTTACGCGGGCCACGATCATCACCACGCGAATCGCCTTGCTCACTGCGTCGTCGCGCTTCAGGCGCAATCGGCGTCTTGCTCACTGCGTCGTCGCGCTTCAGGCGCAATCGGCGTACCTTCATGCTCTGCAAGTTCAATCTCCCACTCGGCAAGTGGCTGTCCGTCTGCTCCAAGCATCGGGCCATCAGACTTCGACGCAGCGCTTGAACTCGAATCACTCGCACTTGCACTCGCTGAACTGCGCTTCGAACCCGTCGACGACGAACTCGGCGCAGCCACAACTGGTGCCGGCGCAGTCTGCTCAAGAATCATTTCAATAATCTCTTCTTTTTTGGCACGCGCTGCCGACTTCACGCCGAGCGCCTTCGCGATTGCAAGAAGTTGCTCGCGATCTTTTGCTTCAAGTGCCGATTGTTCAAGGGCTCCACTAGCCACATTGCCTTCTTTCAGGGCGATCAAAATTTTCGCCGCCCAATTTGCCGCTAAAACTCAATATGCAGGGGCACAGATCAGATTGCGTTGAAATGCGTCTGCCACGAATTGGCGGGGACTCGCTCGGGAACCCGAGCAACACAACTCTAGCCGAAGATCAACTCGTTGGCAACAGCCAATTTTTAGTTGCGACAACCAGCAACAAACGCCTGCACAGCCTTCAGGTCATTCGGCAACGAAACACTTCGCTCGGGTCGGCTCATCAAGTCGGCCAGGTGCTCTGGCAACTTCGGTGTTTCACCTGTCGCCCGCCGCACCGCATCAGGAAACTTCGCGGGGTGTGCAGTCGCCAACGTAATCATCGGCACTTCTTTTGGATAATCAACGCCCGCACTTTGACGCGCCGCAGACAATCCCACCGCCGTATGTGGATCAATCAACATCCCTGACTTTTTATACACGTCCCGCATTGTGGCCAAAGTTTCTTCGTCATCACATCGCCGACCAACGAACACACCTGAAATCCACTTTTGATACGAACCTGCAGCCACGTTCAATTCGCCGGTTGAACGAAACTCGACGAGCTGCTTTGCAGTTGCGATACCGTCACGATTGTTCATCTCGAAAATCAACCGCTCAAAGTTTGATGAAACTTGAATGTCCATACTCGGGCTCAATGTCGGCACAACCTCATTGGATGTCATCTTTTTTGACTCAAAAAAGCGCGTCAAAATATCGTTCTTATTTGAAGCCACGACGAAGCCGTCGATTGGCGCCCCCATTTGTTTGGCAATCCAACCGGCAAGCACGTTGCCAAAGTTTCCAGTCGGCACGCTAAACACGGCTGATCTGCCAAGTTTTTCAAGCGCGGTGATGTAATAAACAACTTGTGCCATCACTCGCACCCAATTAATTGAATTCACCGCTGAAAGTTGATTCGCATCTCGAAACTTTTCATCGTTAAACATTGCTTTGACCAAGTCTTGGCAATCGTCGAATGTTCCGTCAACTGCAACAGCGTGAACATTATTGGCTGTCAATGTCGTCATCTGGCGTCGCTGCACATCACTTACTCGATTATTTGGATAAAGCATCACGATGTCGACATTTCGACACGAAGCCACTCCGTCAAATGCTGCCCCACCGGTATCGCCACTCGTGGCCCCGACGATCATCACGCGTTCGTTGCGCTGTGCCAAGACGTGATCAAACAACTTGCCGACCAATTGCAACGCCACATCTTTAAACGCCAAAGTCGGCCCATGAAACAGTTCAAGCAAATACTCGTTCTCACCGATCTCAACAAGTGGTGCTACTTCAGTGTTCCGAAAAGTTGAATAAGCCTCGACACATAAACGTTCAAATACTTGCTGGTCGATTTCACCGCCGACAAAAGGCGCCATGATGCTTGCCGCTCGTTTGGCATACGTCGTGGCGACATCGCCGCTGCGAAACTCTTCTAACTTTGGCCAACTTTGTGGCACATAGAGACCGCCATCGCGCGCCAAACCGGCGAGCAACACATCACAAAATCCAATTTGTGGAGCAGTGCCGCGCGTTGAAACGTATTGCATCGTTACGAGTTAGCGACAACGCGCAACAAAGCACCGACATGCTTTACGGCATCAAGCGACTTAAGTTCGCTCAAACAACTTTGCACCGCTTTTTCATTTGCATCGTGCGTCAAGAAAACCAA
>CANKZL010000054.1 GCA_947488385.1 Acidimicrobiaceae bacterium
AAGTGTGCAGGGGCATTCTTGAAGATCTGTGTCTTGACCCCCATGACTTCGGCGTCGACAAGTTCGAAAATCTGCCCTGTGGCAGTAACTGCCAAGTTGGCTTCAGTCCACGTCATTGCCATTTTCTAAACCCCCGAGTCGGCCATTTTGGCACTCAGATATTGTGCCATTCTCAGGCAGGCTGTGCCTAACCCGAGATGGGTCGCGAACTAGGCAACTTGACGGCGAAAAGCGAGTCGCGGCTTAGGCGGCGCGGCGGCGAAACTGGCTCGCATAACGCGAACTATCGCGCTGAACGCGAAGCTGTACCAGCCAGTAGCAATAGCCCAACAAGGCAATCAAACTGATGGTGAAGGCGTAAACCAAGACGATCGAACCGGTCGTAAAAGCCAAGAACAGTGAGACGACAGCGGCCGTTGCTAAGCCAACAACCGTGTGTTGACGGCGCTGACGGACAAGTTCACGGGCGAAAAACTCGCCCGAATTTGGTTGGTGCGAACGGGTGCCCTGCGGACGCAAAATCGGGCCGGTTAAGTGCGAAAACTGACTGGCTTGGCGAGTGCGCATTTGGTTCGGAGCAAGCTCGCGTGACATGCCACGCAATTGGGCCTGTGGGTTGCGCAAGTTGGTGTTTTGCAAAGTGGATAAATGGCGACGAAAGTGGTTAACCGACATTGTTGGCGAATTGTTAATGCGAGCCCGAACTAGCGGCGGCAAGAGAACTGCCAGCCATGCGGCGCCAACGATCAAGAGAATTAGTTTGCTCATGGGGTTACATAAGTGTATTACGAGATGGCAAGATCGCTACCCAAGTCGCTAGGAGCCCTAAAAATAGGGGTTTTAGCTTATTCTTCGCGACGATACGTGCCTTGGCGGCCGCCGGTTTTCTCCCACAGTGTGAGGTCGCCGATCACCATGGCTCGGTCGGCGCTCTTGCACATGTCATAGATCGTCAACGCCGCCACTGAACAAGCGTGGAGAGCTTCCATTTCGACGCCCGTGCGGTCGATCGTGTCAACTTGGGCTTCTACCGCGATGTGGTCGTCGCCGATTTCAAAGTTTATGTTTACCGCACCAACCAGCAAAGGGTGACATAGCGGAATCATCTCGGCCGTGCGTTTTGAAGCCTGAATGCCGGCCACTCTCGCGACTGCGAGCACATCACCTTTTTTAACTTCACGATTAGCGATTGCCGCCGTAGTTTCTGGCTTCATAAAAACTTTGCATCGTGCAACAGCACGACGATGTGTCGGCTCTTTTGGTGTTACATCGACCATGCGTGCTCGACCCATCGGGTCAAGGTGTGAAAAATTGAGTTCAGACATGAGACATCTCGGTCATGGTTAGCCGCCGATCTGACTCATCGACCGTTTCGGTCGAACAAACGTGACGTTACCGATTGCATGACCCGCCCACTTCGTGCCGACTGCTCGCGCAATTTCGGCGGCGAGTTCGTCGTCGGTTGCATTGCCCCGCAACATTGCCCGCAGATCAAATTCGGTAGTTGAAAACAAACAAGTACGAAACTGACCTTCAGCTGTCATTCGCACACGATCACAGTCGCCACAGAATGGTTTTGTCACTGATGGAATTACGCCAACCGTGCCAGACCCATCGAGATAGCGCCATCGATCTGCCGGTGCTGCGCCACGCGCTGCGACTTGTTCGAGTGGGTAAACGTTGTTGATTGTCGCCACGATTTCATCTTGACCAACAACATCGTTGCGTTGCCATTGACCCTGTGCATCAAGCGGCATGAACTCGATGAAACGAACTTCAATTTGTTTTGCCCGACCAAATGTGGCCAATGCCAAAATCTCATCGTCATTTACGCCACGCTGAATCACTGCGTTGATTTTGACCGGCGCAAAACCAGCACTGATCGCCGCGTCAATACCGTCTAGAACATTGTCTAAATGATCGCGACGAGTGATTTTGAAAAACTTCTCGCTCTGCAATGTGTCGAGGCTGATATTGATTCTCGACAAACCTGCCGCCTTCAACTCGTCGGCAATCAAACGCAAAGTTGCTCCATTTGTTGTCATAGCGAGGTCGATTTTTTTGCCAGCCATTGGCGAATTGGCGCTACTAGGCACCGTCAATCGTGAAAGTTTCTCGACGAGAACCGGCAAGTGTGCGCGGACCGTTGGCTCGCCCCCAGTCAGACGAATGCTGTCGACATCAAAGCGCTCGACACAAATAGTGGCAAGCCGATTGATTTCTTCAAAACTCAAAATTTCTTTGCGGTCAAGCCATGCCATGCCTTCTTCGGGCATGCAATATGTGCAGCGAAAGTTGCACCGATCAGTGATTGAAATGCGCAAGTCGCGCACAGTTCTGCCAAACGGATCAATTAGTTGCATGATCGCATTTCCATAGATTGAGCATATTACGCAAGCATCATCACTTCGACTTCGGCGCCGATAGCCAAACCCTGACCATCTGGCACTAAAGCCAAGCCATTTGCGAGCGCAGTCGACGCGAGTTGGTGGCTGCCCTGCGGGCCAGTGTCACGAACATGCAATCTTCCATCATCGCCAAATTCACCAAACACGCGCATGAAATGAATTTTGCCGTCTTGTTTGCGCTTCATCGGCGCATCAACAATCGCGCGCACAGTTGGTCGCATCAAGTTTTTGGTGTGCCCCATCATTTTGCGCAACGCGGGTCGTGCTAACAACTCAAAACTGATCATCGACGAAACCGGGTTACCAGGCAATCCAAATATTGGTATGACTCTGGCGTCACTTGTCGCAAGTTTGCCAAAAGCGAAAGGCTTGGCTGGTTTTATCGCCATTTGCATCCATTGCATTTCGGCGATGCGCGACAAAACAATTTTTACGACATCAAAGTCGCCTTGCCCAACGCCGCCACTTGTGACTATTGCATCGCATCGTTGTGCAACATCGCGCAATGTTGCTTCTAGTTTCTGTTCATCGTCTTCGATGATGCCCAGATTGATCACTTCGCAACCAGTCGCCGCGATCATCGCTGACAACATTGTTAAATTGCTTTCGCGAATTTGGCCAGGTTTTAGTTCTGAGCCGTCAATTACAAGTTCGTCGCCAGTTGACAACATCGCCACACGCAATTTCGGATACGACATAACTTTGCGCGCGTTAATGCCCGCAAGAACGCCAATGCCAGCACTGTTGATCAACGCGCCAGATTTAAAAACAACATCTCCGGCACGAACATCTTCGCCAATCTTGCGAATTGCTTCACCGACTCGTGCAGGTTTGTTTATCTGCACGCGAGTCGGGCTGAGAACTGTTGCGTCTTCGATCATCACCACGGCATCTGCGCCTCGTGGCATCGGTGCGCCGGTCATAATGCGCGCTGACTGCCCCGCACCAATCTCGTAACTCGCCACATGCCCAGCACCAATCACGCCAAGAACTTCGAGTTCAACACCAGCAGTTGTCACATCTTGTGCGCGCACCGCAAAACCATCGACAGCCGTGTTATCAAAAGGTGGAATGAACTCAGTGGCGACGACATCTTGTGCCACAACACGACCCGACATCTGCTGACAATCAACAATTACGGGCGCGACTGGCTCGCATCCACCAATGACGATTTCTTGCGCTTCAACTAGAGAAATCACATGGCTGACGGTATCGCCACAGATATGGTGGCAGGCTCATAGTTATGAACGGCTTTCAATCGCTTTCAGCATCGGGTCACACGCTGGTTTGGCAGAACGTTGCCCCTGAGCTCAATAGTGCGACGAGCCAAGTGAAGTTGCGCTGGGAGAACGAGGGTTGGACAGCCGAAGGCACGCTCGGTGTCGACAACGCTCAGTTTGTGTTGCGTATTTCAGCTGGCTGGACAATTCAACAGTGCCTGTTGTTTCGCGATCTTGAAGAACCTGACCTTTGGCTTGGCACCGACACCCACGGTCGCTGGGGCGAGATGAACGGTGCGCATCGCATTGAGTTAGATGGCTGCACCGATATCGATTTCATCAATACGCCGTTCACGAATTGCATTCCGATGCGGCGGCTACCACTGCTCGTTGGTCACAGTGCGACAATCAGCGTCGCAGTCATCGATATCGAGACACTCGGCATCACCAAACAGACGCACCAATACACGAAAGTTTCTCAAAGCATCTGGCGATTTACAAGCAGTTATTCAAACTGTGAAGTTGAAGCAACTGTCGATGAGTTCGGGTTCATTCTTGATGAACCGAGTCAATTCAAGCGCATCTCGTAGTTTTTGCGCGAGTTCGAACTAGTCGGTGACGGCGGCGTAAACCAGCGAGCGCAAATATTGGCGAAGCGGATATGTGCTCGACGGAATCAACTGCGTGAAAAACATCGCGCTGATCTCGTTAACTGGGTCAACCCAAAACGCCGTGCTGGCCATGCCACCCCAACTGAACGTGCCGTTAGGGCATGCAACGCGAGTTTTTGCTTGATCGACGACGACCGAAAACCCAAGACCAAAACCTAAGCCGTCATAGAAAATTTCTTCACCAAGCGGACGACCAAAAGTTGAAATGTCGGCGTTGTTTGGCAGATGGTTCATCGTCATCATTTCGAAAGTTCGTGACGAAATAAGTTGCACATTGCCCGACTTGCCCCGGCCTTCAAGCATGCGAATGAACTTAAAGTAGTCGCCCGCAGTTGAAACTAAACCGCCACCGCCCGACAAAAATGCTGGCTTCTCGAGCACACTGTCGCCGAAATTGCTCAATTTTGCTTTTCTACGAGTGGCTTCATCATGTCGATAAAGCGTGGCGAGACGATCATGTTTTTCTTTGGGTGCCCAAAACGCCGTGTCGGTCATGCCCAACGGTGAGAAAATATTTTTTTCAAAGAACTCGTCAAGTGGCATTTTGCTGACAACTTCAACAACTCGCCCAACAACGTCGGTAGCCACGCTGTAGTTCCAACTTGAGCCAGGCTGAAACAAAAGTGGCAGCGCTGCATATTTATCGCAGACAACTTCGAGCGAATCTTTATACCCGACACCCGCATCAAAGCCGGCGCGACGATACATGTCGTCTACGACATCTGTATACAAAAAGCCGTATGTCATGCCGGCAGTGTGAGTCAGCAAGTGCCACACACGAATCGGCTCGGTTAACGCATTTGTCATGGGCTTTAATACCGTGCCCGTATTCCAAACTCGAGTTTCGCCGAATGACTTGATGAATTTGCTCACTGGGTCGGTCAGCTGAAGCAGCCCTTGCTCGACCAACATCATCAATGCAATTGATGTAACTGGTTTGGTCATCGAATAGATGCGATAGATCGTGTCGTCTGTGATTGGCGTGCCAGCTTCAGAATCTTTGTGGCCATACATGCCAAAGTGTGCAACTTTGCCGTGACGCGAAACAGCAACGGCGTAACCAGCCAAGCGACCTTCGTCAACGTAGCGATTGAAATGCTTGTCGATACTTTTAAGTCGCGTCGCGTCAAGACCGACATCGCCAGCGTCAGTAGTAACCCCGAAGTTTTTAGCCATGCTCTTTACCCCCGACTTACTTGGTGAATTTTTCTTTGAGCCAAGAGTTCAATTGCGGCCCAACATCTTTGCGCTCGAGAGCAATCTCGATGACTGCTCGCAACAAACCCATCGGCGTACCCGTGTCATAGCGAGTTATCTCGCTTACAACACCAACCAAGTCGTTCTCGCTTGCCAACATCGCCAATGCATCGGTTAATTGCAACTCGCCATTCGCACTCGGCTTTATTTGCTCGAGTTTGTCAAAGATTTTTGGTGACAAAACATATCGACCAATGATCACCAGATCACTAACTGCGTCAACAGGTTTTGGTTTTTCAACTACCTGCAAAATTTCGACCGAAGATTCTGTGCTGCTTGCGCTGCTCGCAACTTTGACATTGCCATAACTCGAGACTTCGACAACCGGCACCTTTTTTAATCCAATGCTGCTCTTGCCTGACTTTTCGTAAAGTGCAACAAGTTGTTTGGTCAACGAAGCGTCGCCCATTATTTCGTCGGGCAACATCACGACAAACGGTTCGTCGCC
>CANKZL010000055.1 GCA_947488385.1 Acidimicrobiaceae bacterium
GTTGTAATCAGCACACTATTTTTGCTTACCAACTCGACACTCGTTCTCATCGCACTCACCTACGGTTTCGCTGCACGCGTCGCTGCAGGCCCAACATTCAGCCCACTGGCAACAGTCGCCACACGCGTGATTACACCTCGTTTAAATCTCAATCACAAATTCGTTCCTGGCCCACCAAAAAGATTCGCCCAAACAATCGGATTAACCTTTTCTGCAACTGCCCTCGTCTTGACATTGCTCGGCTTTTCATCTGCAGCGCAACTTGTGATCACCGCGCTAATCGCGGCCGCATTTCTCGAAGCAGCATTTGCAATCTGCCTTGGGTGCATCGCATTTAGCTTTTTGATGAAACTCGGAGTAATCCCAGAAAGTGTCTGCGAATCTTGCAATGACATTTCTCTTGTTTCAGCAACTAAGAACCCGCAAACTGCATCTCGCGCTTAAACGCGATTTACCAACCTAAAAGTAAGGTTGATTCGCGGCCCTACCGCGGTTTTTGTCTTGGCAATTTGATGAACCCAGCAAATCTGTGACAAACCCGACATTACGAGCAGTGATCCGTCTTCTAAATCAACTTTCACAGTTTGCTTTGTTTCGCGATGCCGCAAATCAAACCGACGCGTCGCACCCAAACTCACCGATGCAATCGTCGGTTCTCGCCCGTTGATCGCTTCGTTGTCCGCATGCCAACTAACCGAATCGTTACCGTCTCGATATAAATTGACCAACACCGAGTTAAAACTTGCTCCGGCAACTGACTCGCACTTCAGTCGAAACTCATCCAATAAATCGGTCATCGGGTGAGCAACTCGTTCGATGCCTGAATATACGTAACTCACGCCCGTATTCGTATGCCAGGTTGAAAACCCCGCCTGCGGATACTTCTTGCCGAACATTACGATCTCGGGCTGCTCCCACGGCACGCTCTCTCGCAACAAACTAAACGCCTCACGAGTGAAATTCTCGTCAAAAATTCGATTGTGCAAAATTGCGCTTCCATCAAAAGGCAACAACTCTTGTGGCTCACCAAACAGGCTTAAAGTTGCCATAACTAACAACATTCTGACACGACTAAAAGTCACTCGTGGTCTATGATTAACCTTCGGAGGAATTCAACGAATGAAACCAGAAACAGTTTTGCGAGTCACCACTTTGCTCGCAGCCGGAGCCAGTCTCGTTTTGAGCGTCTGGCTGTACTTTCAGAGCAGCTCAATTGAAGATCGCCTCAACGGCATTTACGTTGGCGTTTGGGTGCCATCAATTCTTGCTCTCGGCGCATTCTTGCTCGCGGGTCAAGGAAAAAAGAGTTAACCATGTCGCTCGCAGCACTCTTTGGATTTGGAAGCGTTATTTTTCTGATCGTGATGACAGGCGCTTTTATTTACGGACTAACTGCCTTGCGACAAGTTGCCGACCGCGATAACTACCGACCGGGGTCTGCGAAAAACTAAACGCGTTTCGGCAAGCCAACGCGCACAGGCACGCCACTCGAGAACATCACATGCGGCTCGCCGTTGACCTGCGCACTTGGGGCAGCAAAGCCTGCGGCTTGAATCAGCGAATCATCCACCGAGATAATTTCGGCTCTCTGCAATTTCCACTTTGGATGCGAAATCGGCGCATAACGCAAGTTTCCGCTGCGCGTAGTCGTATACAAACCCCAACGAGCGCTCAAAAAAATCTCGAGTGGTGACGGTTCAATTATTGGCTCCAAAATTTTTAGTTGAATTTTTGTTGACGCACTACCCCGTGGCCAACGGCGCTCGACCATTGTGTGCAATTCGTCGCCAACGCGTTTGTTGCTCGCCTTACCAAAGCAATATGGCAACGTATAAGTCGTACGCGCAACGAGAACCGGCAACAACCGGTTGATATCCAGTGAACAAAACCAAACACCCGGCACGCCATTGCGACGCACATAAGTGCGAACATTAATTTCAGGAAACGACCCGAGATACGGCACAGCTGGTAACCCAGGCACACCAATGCCTCGCATTGAAAAAGGAATCAACCCGACCCATGCCGAGCCATCACAGACATCAACTTCAAGTCCCGGCGGCAAAATGCGTGCAACTTCATCTACCGAATACCGATAGTGAATGTATGCCAGGTCGTACCAACCCTGTTTCATGATCGCGCGCCTCACGGGCTGCGGACAAATCTCTGAATAGCTCATTGTTTGATTTAAGCCCGAACGTATTGCATAAGCATCACCGTGCACACGACTGCTCGTGCCGACCATGCAATAGTTCGCGGCCAATTCGTCACAACTAGTCGTCGACCAACTTCAGCAGTCGGATTCGCCACCATTTTTGCGTGCAATGGCACAGACAAAATCACTGTGCTACCGAGCGCAACAGCCAGCAAAACTGCGCCGATCCAAGGCCAAATTACTTGCACACCTTCGGGTCGACTAATCAACAGCCCCAATGTTGTGAAGCCCTCAACTGCCATTGGTATTGCCAACACTTGCCCGGTGCTGCGTTGGTGTTGCTCTGCGACTTTGACTGCGTGGTCAACGGGCACACTCGCCAGCAACGGATAATGCACCCATTGCACGAACCAGATGACGCCAGTCATCACCGTCGCTGCCACAAAATTTGCCAACAAAATAATTTCACTCACAATTTGCTCACTTCTGCAGAATACTCTGATAAGCACTGATCTATCTAGCGTGACATAAACAAAGGCAACAAGACTTGGTGAATACCGACACTGCGCAAAACAGAACTATCGATACTGCAAATGGCGTGAAGCTGCACACAGTGACATGGGGTACATCACAAACACATCAACAAAAACCAATCGTTCTCGTACACGGACTTGCGTCGAATGCAATGCTGTGGGAAGGCGCGGCACTCGCCTTGTCTTCACTCGGACATCTCGTTACTGCAGTTGATCTTCGCGGCCACGGTTTAAGCGAAAAACCTGAGTCTGGCTACGACATGCAGACCGTCACCAAAGATTTGGCGGGGGTCTTGAGCGAATTGCAAAAAGATGGATTCACGCAACCAGTTGTCTGTGGTCAATCGTGGGGTGGCAACGTTGTAGTTGAACTCGCGCACACAAACCCCAAATTAGTAAGCGGTGTTGTTTGTGTTGACGGCGGTTTTCTTGAGTTGCAAAATCATTACCCAAACTGGGATGACTGTGCTGAGGCATTACGTCCGCCGACAATTGCCGGAACACGAATTGCGGATTTCAAAAACTATTTGAAACGCGCTCATCCCGACTGGCCAGAGACCGGAATCAACGGCGCAATGTCATGTATGGAGCACCTGCCAGATGGCACGTTGCGCCCATGGCTCAATCTTGAGCGACACCTAATGGTCTTACGCGGATTATGGGAGCACCACCCGACACATATATATAGCCAGATCAATGTGCCAGTGATGTTTGTGCCAGCAGAAGGACCGAGCGGAATATTCAATGAAACTAAACGCAGTGCAATCGAACACGCCATGCAATTAGTGCCCCAGGTGAAGGTTGAATGGTTTAGCCCTGCTGATCACGACTTGCATGCGCAACACCCTGAGCGTTTCGCCCAGGTTGTGCATGCAGCCATAACCGACGGATTCTTCTGATGACAACGCCACACATACTTGCCGTAATGGGATCAGGCGAAACTGCGCCAACGATGGTCACAACGCACCGAATGCTCGCAAGCAAACTTCAAAAACCTGCGCGCGCAGTTTTGCTCGACACACCTTATGGCTTTCAAGAAAATGCCCCTGAACTTGCGACCAAGGCTGTGGATTATTTTCAAACAAGCATCAATCTTGAGCTTGAAGTTGCGGGGCTCACTGAAATAATTGGTGCAGACTCTTTGGCAGTTGAGCGCGGTCTGCAAAAAGTCGCCGATGCAGATTATGTCTTTGCTGGTCCTGGCTCGCCGACATACGCGTTGCGTCAATGGTCAGGCACATCGCTTGCTGGTTTACTCAACAAAAAACTTCGTGACGGCGGCATCGTGACTTTTGCATCGGCAGCCGCATTGACACTTGGTCGATTCACTCTGCCTGTTTATGAAATCTATAAAGTCGGCGAAGACCCGCGGTGGCTCGATGGTCTCAACATTCTCGGCGAAATCGGTATCAACGTTGCGCTCATCCCGCACTACAACAATGCCGAAGGCGGTCATCACGACACTCGTTTTTGTTATATGGGTGAACGGCGCTTGTCGATGCTTGAGCGCGAACTACCTGCTGATGTTTATGTACTTGGCGTAGACGAACACACTGGCATGGTCATCGACCTCGACACCGAGACCGTAACTGTTGTCGGCAAAGGCGTCGTAACAATTCGGGTTCGTGGTGAATCTACACAGATTGCTTCAGGCGAAACTTTTTCGATCGATCGTTTGCGCGACCCGCAGTCAACAGCCGCACCTACTGCGAAAACTAAAACCGATAACCCCCCATCTGATTCTGTGCTTGCGGGCGCGACTCAGGCGTCGACAACTTTTGACAACAATCTTCGCGAAGCAACAGATCGGCTGAATCAAGTTTTTTCAGCCGCACTTGCCAACTCTGACGCCGATGGTGCGGCGCGTGCAGCACTCGAGCTAGACGACGCGATCGCAGGTTGGTCGGGTGACACTCTGCAGAGCGACGCAACTGATCACGCTCGAGCAGTTTTGCGCAGCATGATCACACGTTTGGCGGGCGCAGCAACGGGTGGGCTACGCGACCCGCGCGATGTGCTCGGGCCTTTTGTGCAAGTGCTTCTTGATTTGCGCGCTCAGGTGCGCGCCGACAAACGTTTCGATTTGTCAGACATCATTCGTGATCGATTAGCCGCGCTAAATGTTGAAGTTCGTGACACGCCAGAAGGCGCGCAGTGGGATTTTCGAACTAGCTAATTAACGCGCAAATTAGAGATGGCCGAGAGACGCCATCTTGGCACGGTTTCGTGTGCCAGCAATCGCGTAAACAACTACAAACACCAAAGCGTCAAGCAAAATAATTGTTGCACTCGCCGAAGTATCTAAGTGATAACTCAAATTCATTCCGATAAAGCATGTCACTGCGCCTATCACGGGCGAAATCCACAACAGCCGTGAGAAACTATTCGTAGTCATGCGGGCTGATGCAGCCGGAATCACGAGCAGCGCCGAAATCAGCAGCGTGCCAATCACGCGCATGGTCACCAAAATCGTTAGCGAGATCATCGCCAACAACACAGCCTCAACGAGTGAAACTCGAACATTGCTGACTTGGGCAACATCTCTGTCAAAAGTCGAAAAAAGCAACTTGCGATATCCGAGCACGACGACTGCAAGACCCAACACGGCAACGAGCGCAACAGCATAAATATCTGCGACTTTTACTCCAAGCACGCTGCCAAACAACACTGCTTCGATGCTCTTTGAGGCTTGGCCATAACGATTCATCAATGCCAGACCAAGTGCGAACGAAGCCGTAGTTACTACGCCGATGGCAGCATCGGCCCCGATCACGCGGCGGCGTGCGACTCTGGCAATTAACAAACCTGACACAACACCCCAAATGCCGGCACCCAAAAAGTAGTTGACTTTCATTACTGCGCTTGCTGCCGCGCCACCAAAAACTGCGTGCGACAAACCGTGTCCGATATAACTCATGCCACGCAGAATTACAAAAACTCCGAGCAAGCCACACAACGCCCCAGCGATTGTTGCAACAATCAAGCCGTTTCGAAAGAACTGAAATTCGTACGGCTCGAACAAATTAAATGCAAAAATCATTTGCCTTCTCCGCGCATCGCAACTCGACCGTGATCAACTACCAACGGCATACCGCCATGCTCGAGTACTTCCATTGGCGCACCGTAAGTGACTTCAAGAACTTCAGACGTAAGTACTTCGCGCGGACTTCCGTCAGCAATCACAGTCTTTTTGAAACAAACCACCCGAGGCAAGTGGGCTGCCAAACCGTTTAGGTCGTGCGTTGTCAACACAATCGT
>CANKZL010000056.1 GCA_947488385.1 Acidimicrobiaceae bacterium
CAGCGTTATCAAACTCACCGAGCACAGCACTTGAATTTGGCAACATAACTATTGAACGCACCCCAGACTCAGCCAACAAATCCAATCCTTTTTGGTCAATTGGGTCTCGGGCAATCCAAACACTGTTGATGATTTTTGAACTTGGTGAAACTTGTTGCCATGTCGTTGTGCCGCGCTCAAGCAGAGAATTGAATTCGTCAATTTGATCGTTGGTGCTCGCCGCCGACGGATCAAACCGAATATATGTAGTTGTCACCAGAGGCACCTCACTGAGCGCCGCTACAAGTTGAACCAATAATGACTGGTCAATAGGGTCAACAGATTTACTTAGACCCTCTATTAACTCGGGTGAAATTTGCACCGTTACTTTTGCCGCGTTTAATTTAAGCAGGCTGATGATTTTTTCTATTTTTGTTCGTGTTGCCGAATCAATTCGTCGCGAACCATCTGGTCGCAACGTAATCGGTGCGTCGAGTGCAGCCACGATATTTACGGGCATCGGTTTTGTTTCGCGTGAAGGGTCGAATCTATTCACAAAAGTCGTCAAGGTGGCTCTCGTGGTTGTGCTGATAACAAGCTCAACGCGTACTGGATAAATACCCGGACCGTCAAACTCAATTCGTCGTGTTCCGCTCGGAATATCTGTAGATAATGCGATCACTTCGAACTGTCCGTCGGCGCGGCGCGTCACTTCACGTAACGAAAGATCTACCGAGTCGGTAGCCGAAAACAATTCAGGCTTGGCATAAATTTCTTGAACTTGTTTTTCGCCAGTGGTTATTTTCTGGCCAAGCGTGACGCGAAACAAAGAAGTCGAGTCGGCCGTAAGTTCTTTAATCAACGCATCAGACTTGATGCCAAAAACGAATCGCAAATTACCCGACGTGTATATGTGAAAGTTCTGTGCAGTCAGTGTCAGATCACCTGAGTTGACAGCAGCGCCGACGGGTTGCCAAGTGACTCCAGTTGACAAAAGACAAAAAACCGTTGCCATGACGACTGTTTTGAGACACGCTCGCGACAAGATAGTTAGGCGGTTTTCGCCGTGATGTTCACGCGTCGGGTAGCGGTTTTGATAATTCAAGACATAATCACGCTAATGCGAAAAGACTTCGTAATTGAGTAAACGCATCACTTGTCGCACTGCGATGCGTAGCCTGTAGAGCGTGGTGCCCCAGCGCTTCGCGCCAGTTCTGAGCGAATTAGCTCCCCTTGTTCCGAGGTTTCGTGACGCTGGGTTCAAACTATTTCTGGTTGGTGGCACCGTTCGTGACTTGATGTTGGACCGTTCAATTGACGAACTGGATTTCGACCTGACAACAGACGCCCTACCCGAACAAATCAAGTCGCTACTTGCAGGTTGGTGTGATTCGCTTTGGACTCAGGGCGAGAAGTTCGGCACGATCGGTGCAAAAAAAGGCGATCGAGTTTTTGAAATCACAACGCACCGAGCCGAGGCCTACTCGCCCGACTCACGCAAGCCTGATGTGCAATTTTCAAAAGACATAAATGAAGATCTCTCGCGTCGTGACTTCACGATAAACGCAATGGCACTTGAAATCACGAATGAATCACCAGAACTTGTTGATCCATTCAACGGACTTGCCGATTTGATGGGCAAAGTTTTGCGAACGCCCCTTTCGCCAGAGGTCAGTTTTAGCGACGACCCGTTGCGAATGATGCGTGCTGCTCGCTTCATCTCAGGGCTTGGCATGATCGCAGTGCCCGAGCTGATCGCCGCAGTGCAAGCAATGGCAGATCGAATAACTATCGTCAGCGCCGAACGAATCCGAGATGAGTTTGATCGTTTGATCGTCACCGATCGCCCGTCGTTCGGTTTGTGGTTTTTGGTTGACAACGGTTTGTCGAAACACTTTTTACCAGAACTTGCTGCGATGCAACTTGAGCAAGATCCGATTCACCGGCACAAAGATGTTTTGACACACACCTTGGCGGTTGTTGAAAATGTTCAGCGTGACGAACCGTGTGATTTTCGAATAACTCGGCTCGCGGCGCTATTTCATGATGTTGGCAAACCAAAGACTCGGGCTATTAAGCCTGGCAAGGGCATAACTTTTTATCATCACGAGGCCGTGGGTGCGCGAATGACTCGCGAACGAATGCGCAAACTTCGATACTCGGTTCAAGATATTGAAACTGTTGCCGAACTCGTGGCGTTGAGCGCACGTTTTCATACTTATCAAATGGGTTGGACAGATGCGGCGGTGCGACGATATGTTCGTGATGCTGGCGCGCATTTGGCCGAACTAAATGTTCTGACGAAAAGTGATTGCACTACGCGAAACGAGAAAAAAGTTGCAGCACTCGCGCGACGCATGGTTGAACTCGAGCAACGCATTTCTGACCTCACCGCGCGCGAAGAACTCGCGGCCATGCGACCAGAGATGGATGGCGCACAAGTTATGGAGTTTCTTGAAATCAAGCCGAGTCGACATGTTGGTCAAGCTTTAGATTTTTTAATGGAAATTCGCATTGAAGAAGGGCTACTTGGCGATCAAGAAATCCGCAAGCGACTGAAGTCTTGGTGGGATTTGCAAAAAAAGTAATTTGCTTTGTTAAGGTTTAGCGAATATGCCACGCAAACAGGCGCAAAAAAAGCAGAGCAACGACTCAGACGACTTTGATTTAAATGTCGGTGAGATTGACCACCGCTTGACGCGTCGCGCTGTCATAAATAATTTTCGCCGTGGCGTAATTTCACAAGACAGTATTTGCGATGCTCACCCCGAACTTATGCGCGTGGCGCGAAACTTTGGTCGCACCACCCGCGTTAAGTGTCCGATTTGTGTCAACGATCATTTAGTGACAGTCACCTATTTGTTTGGTCCTCGGTTACCAAGTCACGGTAAGTTCATTGCGACGCGAGCAGAAATTGAACACTTCGGTCAACGCCCTGAGCAATACACGGGATATTTAATCGAAGTTTGCCGCAGTTGCTCATGGCATCATTTGCTTAAAACTCGCTCCGTCTAAGGCGCAGTTCGGGCAAAATGCCCTGCAACACCCCTGTGGCACTGTGTCGTCATGCCGTTACACTTCCAAGTCCACATACCTGCCCCTTCGGGGGCCCCAACTAATCGTTGGGTCCGAAGGGAGTTATCACGTTCATGCGTGCATATGAATTAATGGTCATTATCAGCGGCAACCTCGAAGAGTCAGCCGCCCACAACTGGTTGGGTGTGATCACCAAGTCGATTACGACTGCCGGTGGCAGCGTTCACGGCACACCTGATTGGTGGGGCAAGCGTCGCTTGGCTTACCCAATCAAAAAACAAGACGATGGTTATTACGCAATCTTCAACGTCACTGCACCTGGTGGTGCTCTTGATGAAGCAGAGCGCGCGATGCGCATCGCTGACGATGTGTTGCGACACAAACTCCTCCGCCTTCCTGATGCCGAAGCCGCACGTCGCGGTCTTGTAGTCACAGCAAATTCATAAGCACTAGTTGCCAAACTAAAAAGGAACAAATTAAATGGCTGATAACAGCATCACACTCGTCGGAAACTTAACCCGCGATCCAGAAATTCGATTCACGGCAACTGGTCGTGCAGTCGCATCTTTTGGCATCGCAGTTGGCCGTCGATATCAGGTCAATGGTGAGTGGCAAGAGCAGACTTCATACTTCAACGTCACTGCGTGGGGTCAACTCGGCGAAAATGCCGCAGCGACTTTCACCAAGGGAACTCGAGTTGTCGTTACTGGTCGTCTTGAACAACGCGAGTACACATCGCGCGAAGGCGAGAAGCGAACAGCAATCGATGTCATCGCCGACGAGCTCGGGCCGAGTTTGCGTTGGGCAACTGCAACAGTTGTGCGCACACCAAAACAAGATGGTCAAGGCGGCGGAGCGACAAATCGCCCTGCCAACACCGGCACCAACCCAGGCACTGAAGCAACGCCTTTTGATGGCGAAGAACCGTTCTAATCAATTAACCAAACAACTAATCAACTAAACAAAACAAGGACTTTCCCATGACAAGTAAATCCAACAAGTTAAGAGCAAAAAAGGCGCTGCTTCGTAAACCAAAGAAGCGCCCGAACATGATCGTCACCGAAAAAGTTGGCTTCGTCGATTACAAAGACGTCAACCTTTTGCAGCGCTACATGTCAGATCGCTCAAAGTTGCGTGCGCGTCGCATGAACGGCAACTCAGTTCAGCTGCAACGCGACGTTGCAACTGCGGTGAAGAACGCCCGCGAAATGGCGCTTTTGCCATATACAAAGCGCGTTTCAGCAACTCGTGCCCCACGTGAGCGTGGCGAATACGGCTCAGATGACAAGGGTCGCGATCGTGGTCCACGTCGTCCGCGTCGTGACGAAGGCGCCGAGTCTGCAGTTGTTGAGATTTCTGCAAACATTTCAGCCGAGGTCACCGAAGATTCAGCACAAGCAATTGTGGACGGAGCAGCATCATGAAAGTTCTTCTCCGCTCTGACATCAAAGGTGTAGGCCGTCGTGGCGACATTGTCAATGTCTCTTCAGGTCACGCCCGCAACTTTTTGTTGCCAAACGATTTAGCAATCGTTGCTAACGCTGGCACAATTGCCCAGGCCGAGGTCATGCGCAAGTCACGTGAAATGCAAGTCGCCGCCGATCGCGAATCGGCTCGACTTGTGGCTGCATCATTGGCAACAACCGTGATCACGATTGCCGCAAAAGCTGGCAACGAGGGTCGTTTGTTCGGTTCAATCAATGCAGTTGAGATTGCTAAAGCAGTTCTCGACCAAACTGGTGTAACTATCGATCGAAAAGGCGTGCAACTTGAGGCACCTTTGCGACAACTTGGCGAACATTCGGTAACTGCCGAGATTTTCACTGACGTCGTAGCAACATTAAAAATTAACCTTGTTGCAAAATAGTCACTGAATTTTGCGAGCCAGCAACTGCTGGTTATCCACTTGTTATCCACAGAAGAATCACAGGGTTATACCCGTAGCAATCAACAGGCAAACTAAGGCATTGTGTAGTCATGTCTATTGCTGAATTTCCGCGCGGAGATCGCGCTGCTGCTCAGCAAAAATCCATAAACAGAATTCCACCGCACAGTGTCGAAGCAGAAGCATCTTTGCTTGGTGCAATGCTTTTGTCACGCGACGCAGTTGCAATTGCATTCGAGCGCGGCGTTCGCGCAGAAGAGTTTTATAAACCGGCGCACCAACATATTTATGACGCGATCCGTTCGCTTAATACCGCGGGCGAACCCATTGACCCGATCACGGTCGGCGACGAATTGCGGCGCAACAACTTATTAGACGGCATTGGTGGCATTGATGCGTTGTTGACTTTGCAAAATGCAACTCCAGCCATCACAAGTGCCGATCGTTACGCAAAAATCGTGCGCGAAACTGCTTCGTTACGTCGACTAATTTCAGTGGCATCCGAAATTGCTGAAATTGCCTACAGCGGCCCAGAAGATGTAGCCCGAGCGATAGACGAGTCTGAATCAAAAATCTTTGACGTTGCAGAAACCAATGTTGGCGATGCGGCACAACGCCTCGGGTTGCTTGTTAATGAAGCAATGGAGAAGCTCGAAGACCGCGCAAACAACAAAGAGTTGGTCACCGGCACAGCAACTGGCTTAGATGACCTCGACAAAATTTTGTTGGGTCTGCAACCTGGCACGCTCAATATTTTGGGTGCTCGTCCTGCGATGGGTAAGTCGGCGTTGGCGCTTGGTCTGGCAGTTCACGTTGCGCGAACATCGGGCAAACAAGTTTTATTCTTTTCGCTTGAAATGGGTACGGCTGAACTTGTTCAACGTATTCTCGCCAGCGAGGCGGGCGTTGACTCGAAAGTGTTGCGCTCTGGTCGGCCATCTCCTAACGACTGGACAAAAATCGGCCACGCAGTAGGTCGACTTGATATTCCATTAATCATCGACGACAGCCCCGGCACATCAGTTGGTGTGATTCGCGC
>CANKZL010000057.1 GCA_947488385.1 Acidimicrobiaceae bacterium
ATGTCAATTGACGTTTGCGACCCTGATGCTATTGAATTGATCGCCGACATAGTTACCGAAACTTCGGCACAACAAAAAATCTATTTGTGTCACCCTGATATTGAGTTGCTGAGAGAGTCGAAGCAGAAGTTTCCAAACTTTATGTACGTAAATTCCATTCGACTTTCAAAAATGTCAGAGGGCCCAGAACGTCGCTGTGCAAACTTAGCCAAGTTCGGTGTTGATGTATTAAACATGCATCACACCGACTGGAATGGAGGCTTGGTTGCTCTCGCCCATCGATTCGAAATTGCGGCCTTCAGCTGGGACTTGCAACATACCGAGCAGCTGCAGGATGCATTCTTAATGGGGGTCGATGCGGTCTACAGCGACTGGTCAGACCGAATGGTTGACGCATATAACCAAGTTTTCAAATCTTGAAATCTCTTTAACTCAAAGACCACGCCACGAACTTGGCGGCCATACCAAAACAAATGCTTGACCGACAATCAAATTCTCTTTGACCGGCCCAAACATTCGACTGTCAAATGATTGAGGTCGGTTATCTCCTGCCAAGAACAGTTCATCTGGTTCGAGAAGAATTTCTTCCATGTCAACGGCGCCACACTTGGCAGAAAGATCAGACATTTCTGTGTCTCGCTGTGGGAGGTAAGGCTCATTTAGCGGCACATCATTTATCAAAACCACGCAATCTTTGATCGCAATACGCTCTCCACCCAGACCGATGACACGTTTTATGAGGTCGTCGTGCTCAACTTCTGAACCGTTCATTGTTGCGCGATCAAAGACAACAACATCACCGCGGTCAATACTGCTGAAACGATAAGAAATCTTGTCAACTAAAACGCGATTATCTGAAAACATCGTGGTTTCCATGCTTGGGCCGGCAATATAGAACTGCTGCAAGAAAAATGTTCTAATCAAAATTGCGACAACAAATGCGAATCCAATGACTCCTACCCATTCGAAAAGAGTTTTCTTTGCTAGCGCCCGACGGCGAGCCTCTCGTTCTACTTGGGGATCTGACACGGCTTCATCGTAGTGCGAGATGAAAAGTGCTTAGAGCGACGCAATTAATTTATCCACACGTTCGTCACGACTCTTGAAAGGGTCCTTGCAAAGAACAGTTCTTTGAGCTTGGTCGTTCAACTTCAAATGAACCCAATCCACCGTGTAGTCCCGCTTGCGCTCCTTGGCTCGCTTAATAAAGTCACCGCGCAGTTTCGCCCTAGTTGTTTGAGGCGCTGTTTCGCGCGCAATTTCAATTTCTTCGTCGCTGCAAATACGATCAACCAAATCATTCTTTTGCAACTTGTAGAAAACGCCACGATCACGACAAATATCGTGATACTGCAAATCAATAAGTTGTACTCGCGAGTCGTCAAGAGCCAAATTGTGTTTACTTCGGAATGCCTCAACCAGGTGATATTTGATCACCCAGTCCACCTCTCTATTGAGCTTTAGAGGATCATTTTCAATGGTCGATATGCAGTGTTCCCACATTTCGAGGGCTTTCATTTCAAGTTGCGAAAATCTCTTTGTATCCGCGTATCGCAGGGCGCGGTCGAGCAACTCGCGTTGAACATCTAGAGCCGACAATTCACGGCCTGATGCCAGTCGAATCTTTCGGCGGCATGTGATGTCGTGGCTGATTTCACGAATCGCTCTTGTTTGATTTTCTAGTGTCAGATCTTTGAGAACGACACTTGGGTCCTCCATCATTTTGAGAATGCAAGACGTGGCGCCGACTTTGACGAAGTTCGTGTATTCGCTCATGTTCGAGTCCCCCACAATTACGTGAAGCCGGCGGTATTTTTCGGCATCAGCGTGAGGCTCGTCGCGTGTATTGATTATTGGTCGACTTCTAGTTGTTGCAGAGCTTAAACCTTCCCAAATGTGTTCGGCCCTCTGCGCGATCGAATAAATAGGACCCCGAGCAGTTTGCAGAACCTTGCCTGAACCAGTGAAAATCTGTCGTGTAACTAGAAACGGAATTAGCACTTCTGAGTACTTTTCGACATCGTCACTGCGTGAGGTCAGATAGTTTTCGTGGCAACCGTAACTATTGCCGGCAGAATCGGTGTTGTTCTTGAAAAGGTAGATCGTTCCGCGTATTCCTTCATCGCGCAATCGCTGCTCCGCACCAACTAAGAGTTCTTCAAGAATTCGTTCGCCTGCTTTGTCGTGCACAACTACTTCATGAATTGAATCGCACTCTGGGGTTGCATATTCGGGGTGTGAACCGACATCCAAATAAAGCCGTGCACCATTTTCAAGAAAGACATTTGAACTGCGCCCCCAGCTCACGACCTTGCGAAACAAATATCGAGCAACTTCATCAGGGCTTAACCGACGTTGACCTCGCAAGGTGCAAGTTACGCCGTATTCATTTTCGAGGCCATAAATACGACGATCCATATTCAAAACCTAGTCAATCGACCTGCAAACGACTCTTAGCCAACGAGTGACTGAATTTCAGAGTCCTCAATTCGTCTGAAACAGCGGCGTCGGCCATTTCGCTCCAACACCGCGACCTCAAGTTCTTCGTGTGACAACTTACGGTCAGCACCCGAGAGTGCGGCAATTGCGCTCTTGAGGGCTTCTTTGAGCGTCATCTCGCTCTTAAACGAGCCTTTAAGACGCTCAAGAACCGACTCACTATCTCCGCCCAAGACACAAAAACCCTTCTCATCTAAAACTGTGCCGTCGTATAAAACGTGAAACAATCGATCGCTTTTTGGATCAATACCAATCTCGGCAACAAGCAGTTCGACTTCCATCGGTTTAGGGGCTTCGCTAAACATCTGACTAAGAATTTGAGCGTATTGGTTCGTCAAACTTCGAGCGTCTACATCTTGGCGCGAAAATTGGTAGCCCTTGAGGTCTGCCGCACGAACCCCAGCAACTCTTAACTGATCAAATTCGTTGTATTTGCCAACTCCAGCGAAAGCAATGCGATCGTATATCTCGCTAATTTTATGCAATGTTGTTGACGGGTTTTCAGAAATGATTGCGATGCCGTTTGCGTATTGCAACCCCACAAGTGTTCGGCCACGGGCGATTCCTTTACGGGCATAATCAGCCCGGTCTTTCATGAATTGTTCTGGTGGTACGTAATACGGCATACTCATCGCGCACCAACTTCTTTAGCGATGTCTTTATAGATTGTCGCAAGCGACTTATCATCCACTGCGCTCCAACCATCTTGCGTGATCGAAGCCACAACCGGGTAAATGCCACGTAGAGAATCTGGACCACCTGTAGCTGAGTCGGCATCTGATGCTTCCCATAATGCGCGAGCACAAAGTTTTATCGCGTCGTCAACAGCAAGGTCTCTTCGCCAAGACACGCGCATCACAGTGCTGGCATGCAACATTCCTGAACCTGTTGCTACAAAGTCTTTCTCTTCATACCTACCGCCGGTCACGTCGTAATCCCAAAGTCGCCCTGATTTTGACAAGAGATCAAAGCCAGCGAAAATTGGAACGACTACCAAACCCTGCATTGCTGCTGGCAAGTTGCTGCGCACGAACATCGATAGCTGGTTGGCCTTGCCCTCCAAAGAAAGAGTCTGTCCTTCTACTTTTTCGTAATGCTCAAGCTGTAATTGAAACAGTTTGATCATCTCCATTGCCGGGCCCGCCGCTCCGGCTATTGCGACACCACTGAAATCATCGGCCTGGACAACCTTTTCCATGCTTCGGTGACTAATCAAATTGCCCGACGTTGCTCGACGATCGCCCGCCATTACGACGCCACCTGCACAACGCATCGCTACACAGGTCGTCGCATGCGGAATGTTTAAATCATTTTCTTCGGTGTGAGCCGAATACGGCGACATTCCAACTCGCTTTAAAAGTTCTCCAAAATTTGCGCCCGGGTCAGAACCGGCTGCGAACATCGGCATTGACATATTTTTAGGATACGGCTACTGCCCGCCCTTTTGCACGTAACTCTTCACGAAGTCCTCGGCGTTGGATTCAAGTACTTCGTCAATCTCATCCAACAGGTCGTCCAACTCTGCTTTGAGTTTTTCTCCCTTTGGAGCGACTTTTGTTTCTACCTGTTCTTCGGCACTTGTTCTGTCACTCGTCGATTTTTGCTTACGTGCTCGTTCAGCCATATTCGCACCATAGCGAACCTCACATCACTTGTAAAACTCAAAAATTGAGTCTTTTGGCACGGCTAATTACTCGGTTTAAAGCTTGATCCTGACACTTGATCGCCCAATAGGGCAACCAACTCTGCGGGCGTATTGCTTTGCTGAAACAACTTCTCGGTGAGCGCTTTAGTGCCGCGTAAAGGCTCCATCATTGGCACACGACGCAAAGGGTCTTTTCCAATGTCAAACACAACGCTGTCCCAGTTTGCAGCGACTACATCTTGCGGCCATTTCTGCAAACACATTCCTCTGAAATATGCACGGGTAGTTTCAGGCGGTGCAGTTGTCGCACGAAGCACATCATCGATTTCTGTGATGCTTTCTAAATTTGCGCGAAGTGCCAAACACTTTTCAGGTCGCATGTCGTGATATTGCAAGTCAATTGTCTTTAACCGCGGATCATTTGGTCGCAATTTATGGCGATCTGCCATCCCATCAAGAATTCGCTTCTTAGCGACCCAATCAACAATATGACTTTGCGTTTGAGGATCTTCCTTGAGGCCTTCAATCACCTCACGCCAGCGACGCAGAATTGTCTTTCCATCTTCCTCGCCCACCGATTCGAGACCGAATTGCTTTGCATACTTCTCAGCTTTCTCGCAAAGGCTCTCTTGAAGTTCAAGAGCCGTAATTGTCTTTCCAGAATCCAGCAAAATCGTCTGACGCAAAGTTGGGTCATGGCTAATTTGCCGGATGGCTGCGACTGGCGTTGCCAAGAACAACTCACTCGTCAGTTGCTTGTCCTCAATCATTGCCAACAAAATTGCCGTCGTACCCAACTTCAGAAACGTCGCAACTTCACTCATGTTTGCGTCTCCGACTATTACATGAAGGCGCCTGTATTTCGCTGGGTCGCAATGCGGTTCATCTCGTGTATTTATAATCGGTCGCTTTAGAGTGGTTTCTAAACCAATTTCTTCTTCGAAAAAATCGGCACGCTGCGAAAGTTGAAATGCCACCGACGAACTGGGCATACCTTCAAATTCGCTGCCGACTTTCCCGGCACCGCAGAAGATCTGGCGAGTCACAAAGTGTGGCGTTATCAAACTCGCCATTTCGCCAAACGGCACGGCGCGACTCAGTAAATAGTTCTCATGGCACCCATAGCTGTTGCCTTTGCCGTCTGAGTTATTTTTATAAGCCACAAGTTCGGCTCCGAGCGGCAACACCTTTTTTGCCTCGAGCATGCTTTGACGCACGATCTCTTCTCCGGCGCGATCGAACAAAACCGCCTCAGAGACGAATCGGCACTCAGGTGTTGAGACTTCAGGGTGAGCATGGTCGACGTAGTAACGCGCACCATTTGTCAAAACCGTATTCACCATATTCATTTCGATGTCTGGTGGGAAGACATCATCAAGATTGAAACCTCGAGCATCTGAGCCGGGCATCTCTGCGTCAAAGTCCCAACCAATTGATGCATCAAATCTGCTGACGTAAGAATTGATCAAAAGCGACGAAGCGGTAATTGGATTCGAGTCAACGCCCGTGGCGATGATGCCGTATTCGGTTTCTATTCCTAAAATTTTGGGGATACTCAAGAGAAAAACCTAGAGGTATTGCCCAGTTGCGGTCTTTTCGATCGCTCGTCCGCCGCTACTTGACTCTGTTGTATTTCGAACCAACGTTCGAATGAACACAATACGTTCACCCTTCTTGCCTGAAATCTTCGCCCAGTCGTCTGGATTTGTGGTGTTTGGCAAGTCTTCGTGTTCTTTAAACTC
>CANKZL010000058.1 GCA_947488385.1 Acidimicrobiaceae bacterium
TCGGAGATGCGCGGATGAACATCTTTTCTGGCGAAGCTGAAGTGCTCGCACCGCTTGCATCCGGTTGGTTCCTTGAAAATGCTTGGCTCATACCGGTAGTCCCAGCGATTGCTTTCGCATTAATCATTTTGATCGGCAAACGACTGCCGATGAAGGGCAGTGAACTCGGCGTTTTGTCAATGTTCGGCTCATTAGTTTTGTCTGCAGGTGCCGGATACCAGTGGATTCAGCGCACGAATAGCGCGACTGAAGAACAGTTTGTGGCGCCAGTCATCAAATCTTGGAACTGGTGGCAAAGCGGTGGGTTCGAATTTGGCATTGGTCAGCACATTGACGGACTCTCGGTTTTGGTTTTGTTCGTCGTCGCATTTATCTCGACGCTCGTGCAGATTTACTCGCTTGAGTATTTGCGTGGTGACCGTAGGTACACGCACTTCTTCGCCGCACTGACACTCTTCTCGGGTGGCATGTTGGCCATGGTTCTGGCCGACAACACGATTTTGTTTTTGCTGGGCTGGGAGATCATGGGTCTTTGCAGCTTCATGTTGATTGGCCACTGGTGGGAAGAAGACGCCAACAGTCGCGCTGCACTCAAAGCATTTTTCACCGTGCGAACTGGCGACATGGGACTCTTGGTTGGTATCAGCATGTTGTACTTCGCTGCCAATGATTGGACTCAAGAAAATCTCGGACTTTCAGGATTTTCAATTCGCGGAATTTCGGCCTGGGCTCTTTCTGGTGAGCCCAACAGCACGGTGATCATGATTGCGGCAATCGCTTTGTTCATTGCTTGCATCGGTAAGAGCGGTCAGTTCCCGTTGCACACTTGGTTGCCCGACGCGATGGCTGGTCCAACGCCAGTGAGTTCGCTATTGCACTCATCGACCATGGTTGTTGCGGGTGTGTTCTTGGTGGCGCGTCTGTATCCAGTGTTTTATGTCGGCTTAGACATCCCGGGCGGTGGCGGCAATCTGATTGTCATCATTGGTGGGATCACGATCGTAATTTCGGCGGCGCTCGCGTTCGTGCAAAACGACATCAAGCGAGTGCTTGCTTATTCGACCGTCTCGCAACTCGGCTACATGATGCTCGGTCTCGGCGCTGGGGCATGGCTGCCAGCGGTTTTCCATATTTTCACACACGCGTTTTTCAAAGCCTGTTTGTTTTTGGGCGCAGGATCAATTAGCCATAGTGCATCGCACCATTCGTTCGACATGAAAAAGGACATGGGTGGCTTGCGCAAAGTGATGCCGATTACTTTTGTCACTTGGATTGTTTCGACACTTGCACTTTGTGGCGTCTTTCCATTCTCTGGTTTCTTCTCTAAAGATGAAATTATCGACAATGTTGGTTACAACGGCTACAACACGTTCATGATCATTGGTCTTGTTGGCGCATTTATGACTGCCGCGTATATGACTCGTGCGACATACCTAACTTTCTTTGGTGAGCCTCGTGGCGCATCGGCTGGTCACGCAGATCATGGTGCGCATGACGCACATGACGCGCACGATAATCACGACGCGCACGATGCACACAGTGCCTCGACTCCGCACGAGTCAGGTTTGTTGATCACGGTTCCATTGATGATTTTGGCAGTGCTTGCGCTGAGCTCTGGATTCTTGAACGCAACTCCGTTCGGTGAGAGTTGGGAGCGCATGAAACTTTGGGTTGAGCCACGGCCAGCAGAAGTTATTGAAGAAACTCATTCGGGTGGGCCAGGCGAGTCGTTAATTATTAATCTGCCGAGTTCAGAGGAGGGCGCCGCAAAGACAGTTTGTGGTTCGGCTCAGCCAGAGAGTGGCGTTTGCTATGCACCAAAGTTGAAACACGCACCATTTAAGTGGTCAAAGGCGATGATTTCGATGGTCATCGTGTTCTTCGGCATTGCGATTTCGTGGATTCTCAGCGTGCTTCTGTTTACAAAGCGTGACCCTCGTCTTGTCGGCTTGACTCAGCGGGTAAAAGTCTTAGGCTTCGGGCACAAATTGCTGGTCAATAAGTATTACCTCGACGATTTTTACGAAAAGGTAATTGTCCGCGCTGTTGCCTATCCCATTTCTCGAGCAGCATATTGGTTCAATCAAAATATCTTGGATGGAATTCTGCATGGTTTTGCCAACAACACGCGCAAAATTTCAGGCTGGGTCTATAAGAACGTTGATCAACGAATTGTGGATGGCACAGTCAACAACTCGGCAACTTTCACCAAGTCGGTCGGCACCGCCGCTCAACCATCGCAGTCTGGCAAGGTCAGCCAATATGGAGCGTTGTTGTTTAGCGCTGCGGCCGTAGCGGCACTCGTTCTCGTAATTATTAATACTTAACTAGTCGGAAAAGGGGAAATTAAATATGAACATGCTGCAGGAGAACAACTGGTTGCTGAGCGTCGGCACATTCCTGCCAATGCTTGGTGTGGTCGTGATGATGCTCATACCAAAGGCATCTGATCAAAGTGTCAAACTTGTTGCACTTGCCACTTCTGTTGCGACTTTGGCGGTCGGCATCTTTACTGCGTTGAAATTCGATTTTGGCCAAGCAGAAAAAATGCAATTTGTTGCCGATGTCAAGTGGATCTCGGTGATAAAGAGTTCGTATCTGATCGGTGTTGACGGCATCAGCTTTCCGCTCTACCTATTGAGCATGGTGATCACTCTGCTCGTCGTGATTTATTCACTTGATCATGTTCCAAGCCCAGGCAAACCAAAAGCATTTTTCTCGCTGTTGCTAGTTCTACAGACCGGCATGGCCGGAACATTTATTGCTCAAGACCTGATTTTGTTCTTCGTGTTCTTTGAGCTCGTATTGCTGCCGATGTTTTTCTTGATCGGCGTTTGGGGTGGAGAGCAGCGTCAATACGCATCGATCAAATTCTTCCTTTACACAATGTTTGGTTCTGCTTTGATGCTCGTCGCATTCTTGGCTCTGTTCTTCAAGACAGGTGCTGAAAGCTTCAGTATTCCGTATCTCGTAGAAAACGGCGGAAGCATTGCCAAGAATATTCAGATTTGGATTTTCGCAGGAATGTTCGTTGGCTTTGCAGTGAAAGTTCCAATGTTTCCATTTCATACTTGGTTGCCAGACGCTCACACTCAAGCACCAACTCAAGGTTCTGTAATTCTCGCGGCGATCTTGCTCAAGCTCGGTACCTATGGATTTGTTCGAATCGCTCTGCCGATTTTGCCTGACGCCGCGCGTGAGTGGGCTCCGTATATCGGAGGCTTGGCTGTTATCGGCATCATTTATGGTGCGCTTGGTTGTCTTGCGCAAACCGACATGAAGCGCTTAATTGCGTTTTCTTCAGTTGCGCACATGGGTTTTGTGATGCTCGGCATTTCGACGCTGACAAGTTTCGGTATCAACGCGGCGATGTTCGGAATGGTCGCTCACGGTTTGATAACCGGAATGTTGTTCTTTATTGCTGGAAGCGTCAAAGAGCGCTACCACACACTTGAAATCGCAAAACTCGGCGGCATGCTCACGCAGATGCCACGTCTCGGGTGGATTTTCGGTTTCTGTGCAATGGCATCGCTTGGCCTTCCGGGTTTGGCTGGTTTCTGGGGTGAGTTTCCTGCAATCCTTTCGGCTTACAACCCTGCAGAAGGCTTGAACGAAACTGTGTTTCGCGTATTCATGGTGATCGCCGCGCTTGGCACCGTGCTTGCCGCCGCCTATTTGTTGTGGATGTTTCAACGCATTGCGTTTGGGGCAGCCAAAAACAACTCAAGTCACGGACATTCAAGTGACGATGAACTGCATGACGTCACGACTTATGAGTGGATCGCCTGGACGCCGCTTTTGATCGGCATTCTGGTGCTTGGCATTTTGCCGAACATTTTGTTCAGTGTGTTTGATCCCGCAGTTCAAGCAACTTTGAGTGTCTTCGGGGGATAACTTGCAGACGCTTAACATCCTCGCTGCGCAATGGGTTGCGCCGACAATTGACTATCACGGCCTTGCACCTGAGTTAGTGCTGGCAGCTGGTCTTTGCGTGGTGTTGTTGCTCGATTTATTCATTGACGAACGCAAAAAGTGGCTGCTGTCGGTGATTTCTTCGTTTACTTTGCTTGCGGCGATGATTCCGGTGTTGACGCTTGCACTTTCTGAAACTTCAGTCAGGTCAATGTTCGACGGAAGATATGTGGTCGACAATTTCAGTCTCGTGATGAAAGGTGTCTTCCTTCTTGCGGGTTATGTTGTTGTGCTTCTTTCAAGTTCTCACATTGAACAAGGCGAGTACTGGCGAGGCGAATACTGGTTCTTGTTGCTCTCGAGTTTGCTCGGAATGTTGATGATGACGTCATCTCGCGATCTCGTGAGTATTTTCGTTGCACTCGAGTTTCTTTCGATTCCTGCTTACATGTTGGCGGCGTGGCGCAAACGAGATCCAAAGAGCAATGAAGCAGGCGTCAAATATTTCATGCTTGGCGTTTTTGCTTCAGCCGTGATGCTTTACGGCATGTCGCTTATGTACGGTGTCGCCAATTCAACTCTGCTAGTTGATATTGCGCCAAAACTCACAGCAACTGGCGAGTTCTCGGCGGTGCATACTCTCGGTGTTGTTTTTGTGGTTGTTGGGTTTGCGTTCAAAGTTTCGGCAGTTCCGTTTCATACATGGGCGCCAGATACATATGAAGGTGCACCAGCGCCAGTAACGGCATTTTTGTCAGTTGCATCAAAAGCTGCTGGCTTCGTTGCTCTTGTTGTGCTTATCTACACTGCGTTTCCACTTTCAGAAGAGATTTGGCAGCCGTTCATTTGGGTGCTTTCAGCGCTGACAATGACGATTGGCAACGTCTTGGCACTGAAGCAAAAAAATATCGTGCGCATGATTGCCTACTCATCAATCAGCCAGGGTGGTTTCGTATTAATGCCACTTGCTGTTGCCGGCCTAGTTGGCTCTGGCAGCACTGCGCTTAGATCAGTTGTCCTCTACATGATTGTTTATGCGGCGACAAACCTCGGCATCTTCGCCGTTATTTTGGCTGTGTCGAGCAAGACCCGCAGTGGTGACGTTTCTAGTTTCGGTGGGCTTTTCTCATACGCCCCAGCGCTTGGCGTGTTGATGACTTTATTCTTGGCATCTTTGGCCGGAATCCCACCACTTGGTGGATGGATTGCAAAGTTCGTCGCGTTTCAGTCTTTAATTCAGTCGCAATCATCTTGGGGTTACGCGCTTGCGATTATTGGTGCGGTCAACTCGGTTGTTGCGTTCGGTTATTACGGCAACGTGATGCGCGAAATTTGGATGCGACCAGTGCCCGATGGCGACGTCACGCCGATCACGGTTCCTGGTTCTCTGCGTTTGGCACTCGTGATTACAGCGGGCGCAACTTTGGTGTTTGGTGTTCTGCCAGGCGTCGGTTTATATTTTGCCGACTTGGCTGAAATCGCCGGTGCAATCATCCGCTAAAGAAATTTCTGCCGCAATTGTTGCGGCTGGTGGCGCAGTTTCGTTCGAAAAATTCATGGAGTTGGCGCTTTATTCGCCAAATGGTTTTTATTCGACAGATGGTCGAGCAGGGCGGCGTGGCGACTTCATCACATCTCCTGAGGTCGGTCCACTATTTGGATCTGTTGTTGGTAACGCAATTGATGCGCAATGGAAAGCCTTGGGATCGCCCAAAGAGTTCACATTGGTTGAAGTCGGTGCAGGCCCTGGAACGCTCGCGCGAAGCACTTTGACTTCAGATTTAGCGTGTCGCGATGCGTTGTCGTACATCGCAGTCGAGAGGTCAACGTCACAGTTGGCGATGCATCCAAATGGTGTGACTTCTCTAGCCACGATGCCGAGTGAGCCATTTGTGGGTGTGATTCTTGCAAATGAATTGCTTGA
>CANKZL010000059.1 GCA_947488385.1 Acidimicrobiaceae bacterium
GGGTCTAAAAATGCACCGCTCTTAGTCGTTCCGTCGCGTCGAGCAAGATAGCCATCTAGAACATCGCTGACGCACAAACCGAACCACAACCATGCTGCCAACCATGACCCAGCATTGTCATCAGGGATGACAGTAAAAAGCAATGGCGAAACAAGAATTCGCGAAACAGTTACGGCATTTGCCCACGTTGCAAGAGCATTTGGATTAGCGGGCATCGTCCAGCAATTCTTTCGAGCTCAGTGAAGCACCTACCGCGATCAAGTCTGGACCCATCGCATCTGCAATCTCAATGTCGGCAAAAGTTCCCACCTCTAAAGTTTCGCTGACATGAATCACTCCGTCAATTTCTGGCGCCTCACGATGACTGCGGGCCACGCCAGGTTCATCAATTAAAACATTCAAAGTTCGCCCAATCAGGTCGTCTCGGCGTCGGGCAGTAATCGTGTCTTGCATCTCTCGAAGCTCGGCGATGCGCTCGTTCATCAACGATTCGGGCACACGATTTGGCAACGAGAGCGCATGGGTGCCTTCTTCTGGACTAAACGAGAAAAATCCGCACCAGTCAAGCTGAGCCTCATTGACAAAGTTCAATAATTGATCGTGGTCTTCTTCTGTCTCGCCTGGGTAGCCGACAATAAAGTTGCTGCGCATGGCGGCATCTGGCTCACGTTTGCGAATATCGACGATGCGATTCAAGAAGCGCTCACCATCACCCCAACGACGCATGCGACGAAGATGTGGTTTCGAAACATGCTGAAGCGACAAGTCAAAATATGGCACACCCGTTGCACAAATCGCATCGATCAATTCATCGCTTAAATCGCTCGGATAGAGATAAAGCAATCGGGTGCGTTTGACTTTTTTAGCGACACTGTTTACCAAGCCGACAATTGACCCTGCACCAAGTTCATCGGGTCGGTCTTTGCCATAACTTGCTAGGTCTTGGGCAACCAACACGATTTCTTTGGCTTCAAGTTGATCAACCTCTGCCAAAATAGACGCCACGTCTCTGCTGCGTTGCGGTCCACGAAAACTTGGAATCGCACAGAACCCACAGTTGCGGTCGCAGCCTTCAGCAATTTTGATATACGCCCACGGCGCGCGCGACTTCGGTCGCGGCAAGTTCAGCAAGTCAAATGCCGGCACCTTCTCGCTAACCAAAGAAAGAGATTTTTTAGTCAAAGTAATTGGCACACCAAAACCGGCAATGTGGTCGGCCTCTGGTAGCGACTCTGCCAATTCTGAGCCATAGCGCTCGGCCATACAGCCAGTCACCACAACTCGGGCACCATCTTTTCGTTGGCTTGAAAGTTCAAGAACCGTATCGATGGATTCGCGGCGTGCATCTTCAATAAATGCGCAAGTATTTACGACAACGAGGTCGGCCAGACTCGGGTCATCGGTCTGAACAAGACCGTCTAGAAGCAATGTGCCGATTATTTTGTCGGAGTCAACGTCGTTTTTCGGACAGCCGAGCGACTCAAGATAAAAGCGCTGTGTCACGACAATTGATGCTATCTATTGATTCAGCTGGCCTTTTGAATGATTTCAAGTTCTTCAACTGTCATCAACACTTCACGAGGGCGCGATCCTTCGCTCGCCGCAACAACACCGCGTTGCTCGAGCATGTCCATCAATCGTCCGGCGCGAGCGAAACCTACTTTGAGTTTTCGCTGCAACATCGACGTGCTGCCTTGTTGCGTGCGAACGACTAGATCCATCGCCTGACGCATTAACTCATCGTCGTCTTCATCTCCACTACTACCACCGAAGATTGGTCCGTTCGAAGAACTACCTGCGTCGCCTTCGATTCCAGAAACATAAACAACCTCTGGGGCTTGACGGCGCCAGTGCCCAACAACTTTGCGCACTTCGTTTTCGCTGACCCAAGCAGATTGCACTCGTTGCGAAACAGAAGTGTTGCCAGGCAACATCAACATGTCGCCCATACCCACAAGTTTTTCGGCACCAGGTTGATCGAGAATCACTCGACTGTCGGTCAAACTCGAAACAGCAAACGCCATTCGCGCTGGAATGTTCGCTTTGATAACACCAGTGATCACATTGACGCTTGGTCGCTGTGTGGCAACAACCAGGTGAATACCTACTGCGCGAGCCTTCTGTGCAATTCGAGTGATGCAATCTTCGACGTCTCGGGCCGCAACCATCATCAAGTCGTTTAACTCATCTACGACAATCAAGATGTATGGAATTCGCGAAAACTGTTTGTCAGAACTTTGCCCTGCTTCAACGCTCATTTCACCGCGATCGTATGCAGCGTTATAACCGGCAACGTCGCGGAAGCCCGCTTCAACCAGAATGTCGTAGCGACGCTCCATTTCTTTTACTGCCCAGCCGAGTGCATTGGCAGCTTTTTTCGGATTGGTCACCGGCGCTGTCAACAAATGCGGAAGACGAGCATATTGAGCCATCTCAACTTGCTTTGGGTCAACAAGTATTAACTTCACTTGATCTGGCGTTGAGCGCATCAACACAGACGTGATGATGCAATTGATAACACTCGACTTGCCCGCACCAGTTGCACCTGCGATCAGCAAGTGAGGTGTCGTTGAAATGTTAAGAAAAACAGGTCGACCAGAAATATCTTTACCAACTGCAACGTCAAGCGGATGATTCGCGGTGCGCGCTTCTGGAGATACGAGCAGGTCACCTATCGAAACAAGTTCGCGTTGTTCGTTCGGTACTTCGATACCAATTGCCGAGCGCCCAGGAATCGGCGCAAGAATTCGCACATCGGTCGCTGCCATTGTGTAGGCGATGTCGCGTGAGAGCGTCGTGACTTTGGCAACTTTTACACCATCGCCAAGGGCCAGTTCATAGCGCGTGACGGTCGGGCCACGGGTGTAGCCAACAAGTTCTGTATCAACACCGTGTGAAGCCAACGCATTGACAAGTTGATCGCCACGCTCACGAATTGCTTCTTCGTTGGCTTTTTTGTTGCTGGTCAACGACAAAAATTCAAGTTCTGGCAGAGTCCATTCGCTCGGCTCACCTGCAGGCCCGAGCGGAATCTGCTGTGCTTCGCCTTTAACCGGTGCAAGTTTTGGTGCAACTCTTTCACGTCGTTTGCGTGGCGCTCGCGGGGCTTTGCCCGGGGCATCTTGCTCATCTTCTTGCAACTCTTGTTCTTCGTAACCGTCGCGGGCGTAGTCGTAAATTTCTGGTTGATTGATAAAACCAGTTTCGGTTTCTGCAAAAGAGTTGTTTTCGTCTAATGCGCCTGAAAGGTTTTCTGATGCCGAAGAGAGTTTCGCGCCGAAGCCACTAAAGAGTTTGCGTATAACGCCCACTAATTCAGGCGCTGATTTGCCAGAGACGAGCATTATCGAACCAACAAGCAATGCAACCAACAGAACTGTTGCACCAATTTCTGACAATGAACTTTGCGCCGGCTCGCCTACTGCGTAACCCAACCATCCACCTGTGCGATTTTCAGCGTCGCTGACAAACACATGAACAAGACCCAACAAAACACCGGTGAGCGCCGACCAACCGATTGAGGTTCGAACTCTGTTGTCCCAATTTTTGCGTCGCGCAAGCGCTACGCCAAGGCCGATGCATAACAGCGGCAAAAAGAATCGGCCAACACCAATTGTCCAAGACGAAAACGCATCAAGTGCCCGACCCAGCGGTCCAGCCAATTTCAGATAAACCGAAAGTACGAGCAATGCGCCAAAAGCAATTAGCCCAAGGCCGCTAAATTCATGTGCACGACCCTCGAAAATTCCGCCAAATATCGGCCCATGCGACGAAACGACTCGATACCGAGAAGGCTCTTCTTCGAACTCATGCTCGCGCAATGCACGCAAATTTGGGCTTTGGCGCGAGGGGGCACGATCTGCGTTGCGTGACCTATTTTTAGGGCGCGCAGATTTAGATTTGGGCACTTTTGCCATTAATCAACAGTACCAATGGCGTCTTGCCACATCGGGGATTACTTGAAGCCCCGACTGTTATCGCTTTTTGCCTCGTTTTGAAATTGCTTGCTTTGATTTTTTGGCACCGCGCTGCGCTTTTTGTGGCACAACAAACTCTGCTGGGATGTGTCCGGCAAAATCAATGCCACCATCACTCACTTCAATTACGTCGCCGTCTTCACACAACAACACGTTGCGCGCCGCGACACCCATGATCTTTGCCAACTCGGCGTTGGCCACCATATGTCGATATTCGCCGTGAATCGGCACAAACCACTCGGGTTCTGTCACGTTTAGATACGTCTTCAAATCTTCGGCTTGAGCATGGCCGGTCGCATGCACATCGGCGATGCCCGAGTGCACGACCGTGGCGCCGCGACGAAGCAACGCGTCGATCACTTTGTTGACGTTGTGTTCGTTTCCGGGGATGGCGTGACTCGAGAAAACAACTGCATCGTTTTCTCCAACTTTTACATAACGGCTGTCACCCTTTGCCAGATTCGTAAGAGCCGACATCGCTTCTCCTTGTGAGCCGGTTGAAATTATGCAGACCTCTTCGTCTTCGTATTTGCCCAATGAATCGGCGCTAACAAGACTCTTTTCTGGAATTGTCAAAACTTTCAGATCTCGCGCCAACCGTATGTTGTTGATCATCGATCTGCCAAGTGGCACGACCACTCGACCTGAGTCGATTGCCGCATCGGCGATTTGTTGTACGCGATGAATATGGCTCGCGAAACTTGCCGTAATTATTCTTTTGCCACGGTGCTCGTTGAATAGCGCCCGCAACACGACACCAACGTCTGACTCGCTTGGTGCGTGACCGCGCTCGCCCGCGTTTGTCGAGTCAAGCATCAACAAACGAATGCCTTCGTTTGAAGAAAGCGAACCAAGACGCGCCAAGTCGGTGCGGCGATGATCTACCGGCGTGAGATCAATTTTGAAGTCGCCCGAATGAACGATTACTCCTTGGGCTGTGTGCAGTGCGATTGCATGAGCGTGAGGCACTGAGTGTGTAACAGGAATGAACTCGACTTCGAAAGGCCCGATCTTGATTCGATCGTTGTCTTTGACCTCGATGAACTTCGTCTTGTCGGTGAGTCGGGCTTCAGAAATTCGATTGCGAGCAAGTCCCAAAGTCAGTGGCGAGCCGTAAAGCGGAAACGACGCATCGCGCAACAGATATTGCAGCGCACCAACATGATCTTCGTGACCGTGAGTTGCCACACAGCCAACAATGCGGTCTTTTCTTTCAAGCAACCAACTGAAATCAGGAATAATGACGTCTACATCGTCACCGTGTTCGGCTTTTGGAAACATCAGACCGCAATCAATCAGCAAGATTTTTTTGTCTTGCTCAACTGCCATGCAGTTTCGCCCGATTTCGCCGAGCCCGCCTAAAAAGGCGATCCGGACATTTTTAGACATTATTTGTTTTACTTAGATGCGGCTTGTCGCGCTGCTTGCAAATTGCTGAAGACTTTCGCCGCACGTTCAGCCAAGCCACTCGGTGGCGGGCCCATCGGCAACCGCGCCTCACCAACAGCTAGACCGAGATGATTCATCATTGCTTTGCTCGGCAGTGGATTTGGATTGTCGTCGCCTGTTTCGAAAGCGAAACTCTCAAGCATTCGTGCATTGACTGCACGTGCACCTGCGATATCGCCTGCATTCCATTTCTTAAACATTTCTTGATGATCGACACCAGTCCAATGAGTTGCCACGCCGATTACACCGACTGCGCCGATTGCCATCAGCGGCAAAGTCAGACCGTCATCGCCACTCAAAAGTTCGAAACTCTTTGGCACCTGCTGCATCAACATCGCCGTTTCTGCCGGGTTTCCGCTCGCATCTTTTAGCGCCGCAACATT
>CANKZL010000060.1 GCA_947488385.1 Acidimicrobiaceae bacterium
AAAATCTGTCGAGCGGCCGAATCATCTGGGCGGTCGATGCGTATCTTCACGTCGAGTCGACCAGGACGCAAAATTGCCGGATCGATCAAGTCTTCACGGTTTGTAGCGCCGATGACAATCACATTGCGGAGGCCTTCTACGCCGTCAATCTCTGCCAAAAGTTGAGGCACGATTGTCGACTCCATGTCAGACGAGATGCCTGTGCCACGAGTGCGAAACATCGAATCCATTTCGTCGAAGAAGACAATTACTGGCCAACCCTCTTCACTCTTTTCGCGTGCGCGTTGAAACACGAGACGAATCTGCCGTTCAGTTTCACCCACATACTTATTAAGCAATTCGGGACCTTTGATGTTGATGAAGTAACTCTTGGCTTTCTCGCCGCCATTCGCAACAGAAACTTTCTTGGCCAAACTATTTGCAACCGCTTTAGCGATTAATGTTTTTCCGCATCCAGGAGGACCATAAAGCAAAATTCCCTTGGGAGCAGGAAGTTGGTGCTCAGCGAAGAGGTCTCCATATAAAAATGGAAGCTCAACCGCATCAGCGATCTGCTCTATCTGACTGTCAAGGCCACCGATATCTGCATATGAAATGTCAGGAACTTCTTCAAGCAGTAAGTGCTCTATTTCTGGCTGCGTCAAGCGTTCAAGGAGAAGGTTTGACTTTGGGTCCATTCGCAATAAATCACCACTTCGCAATAAGGTGCCGCGCATTGAATCTGCCAGTTCACAGACTCGCTCATCGTCGCCTCTACCTGTAACGACTGCTCGAATTCCGTCTTCTAAAACTTCCTTCAGATGGACCACTTCGCCGATCGACTCAGGCACACGAACTTTGACCACGTTGAAACTTTCGTTCAACACGACCTCGGCACCGCGCTCAAGATTCTCTAAGTCAATTTCGGGGTGAACAGTTACTCGCATTTTGCGACCACTTGACAAAATATCAACCGTTGAGTCGTCGTTTTTGCCGACGATGACTCCGTAGCCGCTCGGGGGTTGGGTTAATTTCTCTACTTCGTCACGCAACGATGCAATGTGGTCTCGCGACTCGCGCAAGGTGTAAGAAAGTTTTTCATTCTGTGCGACGGCGTGTGCCAGCTGGCCTTTGATTTCTAGAAGTTTTTCTTCAAGTTGACGTGCGCGTTCATTCGAGTTATCAGCGTTTTCAACACCATCTCGTGCCATCGTGAAATCTGCCTTTCAACTAACAATGCCCACCGTATAGGTCAAAGGGCATCTTTGAAAAGTCAGAGATAATCAGCATTCTTTAGGTGACGCCGTGTAGCCTATTTTCGTCCGTAGTACTTATTCCGAGGAGACCCAGAGTTATGAAAGTTTGGATTGACCAAGATCTTTGCACTGGCGATGGACTTTGTGAAGAAATTGCCCCAGATGTTTTCACTCTGCTTGACGATGGCCTGGCTTATGTGAAAGAAGGCTCAACTGTTTACGCAACTGCCAAGGGCAATGCTCAAGGTGCTGCGGGTGTCGCAAACTTCGCTGATTCTCAACTTGACGCCGTCGTTGAATCTGCAGAAGAGTGCCCTGGCGAGTGCATCTTCATCGAGCCTTAAGAAAATTTTTGCGCTTTACGCGCCGACGAATCTTGCGCTAGTCAAAAAGCCTGTGTGAGCCACCATTCGGTGGTCGGGTCTCACTGAGGCCCCTTCAATATGCCATGTTCGATGCAATACCTCGAGTGTGCGCAGGTCGAGCCAGCCGTTGCGCATCGACTCCCGAGTTTTCACGGCTTGAGTAATGCTCGGAGAATACGAAACCAAGATGGCACCTTTTCGTAAAACAGTCTCAGCGTGTGGCACAACTTGCCATGGTTCAGGTAGGTCCAAGACCATGCGATCGAATCCAGTCTCTGCGATACCTGTATAAACATCTTTCACATGTACTTGGTAGTTCGAAAGCACCTCGTTGCCAAGAAACTCGCGAACATTTATTTGAGCCCTGTTCGCAAAGTCTTCTCGAATTTCATAACCGGTGATCACGGCGCCTTGACGCAACATCGTCATTGATAGTGCACCCGAACCGAGACCTGATTCAAAAACTTTTGCACCCTGATATATGTCAGCCATCATGCAAATCGGCGCTAAATCTTTTGGATATATAACCTGTGCGCCACGCGGCATCTGAATAACAAAATCTTCAAGGGTTGGACGTAGCAAGATATATTCGGCGCCCTTCGTTGAGCGAACAACCGCACCCTCTTGCTCTGCGACGATCACACTGTGCGCGAGGAAACCAGAATGCGTATGAAATTCACCATCTGGTTTAAGAGTGAACAAATAACGACGTTTCTTGGCATCAATCAGCAATACCTTTTCACCAAAAGCAAACATTACGATCCGACTACTCGGGCGAATCTGAATCTGATGATGAGTTTCGCTTTTTGCCGCTTTTGCGTCCAAGAAAAAACGAAGAAAGCATCGCCAAAGATGATGCGCCGCCAACGAGGGCTTTCAGTTGCAGAGATTTGCTACTAACCGTTTCTTTAATGTCGTCTTGAAACTTCTCAAGATCTGCGATTACTTCTTCTCTGCTGATTTCATCATCTTTTTTGCTCATGACTTTTCAAGAGTTCCTTTGCGGATTCTTGATATTGCGAAAAAGAAAGCCACGGTGCAAACGAGAAGCGCGACAACATAAGTTAACCAAGACCAACTGCTTGAATCTCCTAGGCCAGACGTCTGTACCAAACGCAAGATACCGAGCGCACCAAGCACTAATCCGATACTCAGCATCAGTGCAGCAACAAGTCCGAAACCTATCCAACGACCAGCGCCACGAATTGGCTTCAGTGTCTCGGTTTTCACATACTTGAGCACAGTCTCTAAAATTTCGCCAGCGTTCTTGTCTTCGGTCTTGTTGCGCTCTGAAGAGTTAACTTTGAAACCAGTCACACTCGTATTCTACGAGTTTTTGTGTGCTCTTTGGTCTGCGATGTTGTTAGGGCTGTGAGCTTGGCCTAAGCGGAAGCAGTTTGTTTACATCAATTTTTGCGTCGCCAAAGGCAAGGGCTGAAGCCAAGTTGTTCCAGATCGGGCGATAAAAATTCACTGTCGACACACCTGAGCCATTCATAATCAGCGAAAAATAACTTGCACGACCGTCCTCAAGTGGCATGACTCCTGAGAGCGATTTGACTCCGTTCAAAGTGCCCGTCTTGGCACGCATTGTTCCTGAGCCTGGTCCGGTTAAAAACACATCACGCAGGGTGCCAGTCTTTCCTGCAAGTGCCATCCCAGTTGTTATTAGTCCTTCTTTTCCATCTCGTTGCAGCAACTCTGTGAGTAACCGACAAGTAAGTAAGTTGCCACGGTCGAGCCCAGATGCGTCCAAAAATGCAACTCCAGCACCAGGCAGACCCCATTCAGCAATTTTGTTTGCAATAACTGTCAAACCATCAACTCGTGTGCCAGCACCCATGCCGACCAAACCAATCTCTTTGACGAGCAACTCGGCTGTGTTGTTGTCACTATTTGTCAACATTTCGGCGACAATTTCACGCATGGGTGCAGACTCGAGCGTGGCAATCGTCGGAATATCAGTTGATGAGACTCCGATATCTGGTGAGTCCCGAACCGTGATGCCTCGCGCGGTTAGTAACTTCGTAAATTCTGAAGCTGCTGCAAACGCCGGGTTCGCCGGCTTAAGGGGCGAGCCAGAAACCGACCCGTCATTTATCATTAATGCCCCAAGTGGGCCAGCTTCAACACTTCTAATTCCATCGCCCCAACTTGGCACGTATCTTTCGCGATCGTAAATGTTTTCATCGCCAACAACTCCGCCTTCAATTGACTTAATACCGAGAGCCACTAGTGCATCAACAAGTTGCTCGACGTCAGTCGGCGTCATCGTCGGATACTTCTCGCTCATTGGATACGCGCGAGTAGTTAGAAGGGGGTCTCCGGAACCAACCAACCAAAGGTCGCCTCGCACGACAGATCCTGAAACTATGCCGAGAAGTTTTGTCGTGAATCTTCTGTCTGGTCCAAGAACATCAAGTGCAACAGCGGCCGTAAGCAATTTTTGGTTACTTCCAGGAACAACCGCCCCGGTTGGGTTCACTTCAATGATTGCTCGACCGTCTGTGATGACAACCAGACACGAATCCCGCGGCAAAGCGGCGACCACTTGATTTAACTTACCTTGTACCCGACCAGCAGAAATAAGATCAATCAAAGTCTGCGGAACACGACGAGCTGAAAGAACTGGTGTTGCCGGTGACTCAGGCAGTGCGGTCTGATTCTTTAACGGGCGAACTTCGTCACCTGCGGCGAGAGCAACCTGCCAAACCGACAGAAGCGGAATCGCAATAACCGATGTCACGAGCAGCCAAGAAATCAACAACCTTCGAGTTGACATGCGACTCGACACGTCTTCTGCCCGCGCGAAGAACTCTCGAAATCTAAATGCACGCATATTTAGTTTGCGTGCCCCTTGGCATTTGCATATCGGTAAACACTAGATAGCGCACGAGCCGCTCTTTGACCATTGGCATAGCAAAGTCGGCCTGACTTTTGCACGGCTAGAACCCCTGGATTATTCGGGTCGGCCACACCGAGTTCGGTCGCCACGAGAATTGGTTTACCAGTCTCGATCGAAAGTTCTGCAGCCACCTGTGCATACTTTTCATCTTGCCCCTCGTGATAATTGACAATTCGCGCAAGCTCAAACTTGTCATAAAAACTTCCCTCGCGCATCAATCGGGCTTGGTTTGACTGAATTCCGAGTCCTAAGAAAATAATTGAATCAACTTGTGGGTGCATTGCAATTAGACGCATAACGTCGGCGATGGTGTCTCGTGTTTCTCCACCAGCGCAGTCAACTGGATTGTTCTTGCTCCATCGGTCTGGCAGCAGTGCTGAAATATCCGTTGACAGGTCCTGCGGTAGCTGCATTAAATTCAACACGCCATCGACTGCGATCACATCAGATGTGACTACTCCCCAACCTCCAACTGTGGTGAGAACGATCGTGTTTGGTCCCTTTGGCAGTGGTTGTGTTGCAAAAGTTGCCGCTATGTCGAATGCATCTTCGGCATCAGCCACGCGAATGACATTGTTGCTCGCACAAATACCATCAAAAATTCGATCGTCGCTTGCCAGTGCACCTGTGTGACTTGCTGCCGCACGAGCCCCCCCATCTGTTGAGCCACCCTTTACGACAACAAGCGGTTTTTTGTCTGACAGTTTTTTCATTGAACTGGCAAGCTCGGTTCCATCACTGATGCCTTCGATATATGCCAGCACTACTTTCGTCGCGAGATCATTTGCGTAAAAATCAAAAAATTCTGGGATGCCAACTTGAGCAGCGTTACCTGCTGACACTGCTCTTGCGATACCAACCTTGGTTTGGCGTGCATAATTCATAAAACTCGAAACGAAATTTCCGCTTTGACTAATTAAAGAAATTGCACCGCTCGGCGGATATGGCCCAACAATCTGGGCACAAAGCTGTTTGGGTGTGCTCACGATTCCTTGACCATTTGGTCCCAAAAGCAAAATGCCCAATTCGTTTGCCAAGGCCTGTAGATCATTTTGGGCATTTCGACCAGCATCACCGGCCTCGCCATAACCAGCAGAGGTGACATATACGGCTCGAATAGATTTACGAGAACAAGCTCGCAATATTTCTAAGTTCGTACTTGCGGGTGTGCAAATGAATGCCAGATCAACTTCATTTTCAGGAAGGTCATCGACTGATGCGAGACAATC